>DASSBQ010000385.1:0-10156 GCA_035698625.1 Nitrospiraceae bacterium | reverse complement strand
TCTTAATTTGGATATTCTTATTGCGGGCATGCTGTTCTCCCTATTACACGGCCTCGCACAGCTAGCAACGTCATCAAATGCTGCGATGACATGCTCAGCGCTGCTCCACATGTTGCACCAAACCGACACAATGAGCCGTCGGACAGAGGCTCGAGGGTGGCGGTACCGAAATCATCATGATTGAGCGGTTGAGGCAAACCTCATATAGGACCAGGCTCGCGCGGCAATCCGCTGAAATGGAAAAGCGCAATAGCCGCCGCTATTGCGACATTGAGTGACTCGACTTCTCCGTGCAGTGGTATGTGAAATCGCATGGCCGCACTTTCAAGCGTACTCTTTGCCAACCCCCTGCTTTCATTGCCTACCGCCACGACGGCGCGAGTCGGGATGGCATGGATCTGGCGAATCGGCACCGACCTCGACGTTGGAGTCTCCGCGGCCAATATGGCACACTGATATCGACCAAAATGCTCGGAGTCGAGGCAATGAAATATCGGCATGGTCAGCACTGCGCCAGCAGTGGCTCGGACAATCTTCGGGCTAAAAACATCCGCGGAATCTCGGGTCAGCCACAGAGCGTTGATACCCAGTGCCACGCCAAGCCGAATCATGGTCCCGACATTGCCGGGATCCTGAATCTGCTCGCCGAAGAGCGCAAAGACTTGCGGCCGGTGGAAGATCGCCTGTTCATTCCAGACAGGCTTGTCTACGATTGCCAGGATACCCTGCGCGGTTTCGACCTCCGAAAGGCGATCAAAAAACGCAGCATCTAGTTCATAGACCGGAGCATAGGAATGACGGAGTAAGTTGACAATGTCGGGCGGCTGTTTTCGCAAGAAACTGCGGCAGGCAACGATCAGCGAGACAGCAGGAGATTGCCTGCGGAGGAGCTCGATGACAGGACGGGCACCCTCGATGACGAAGGCCTGCTCATGATCCCTCGTCCGCTTTCGCTCGAACAATTCGCGAATGAGGCCGGCCTTCGCTCGAGGAAGATGGGGAAACTGGTCCGCCAATGGTCGAATCGATAATGCCAATGCATCGGGTGAAACGTCTGGGAATCGCCAGAGGTCACTTCCGCTTTCGACCGGACGCAGCTTCTGCCGCGCGAATTCTCTGAGCGCGCGCCTTCGCTCGCTTCAATGCGCTCAGCTTGCCTCTGGTCCGTTCTCGCTCGACCCGGAGTTGCTCTATCTGGGCCCGTAGATGCACCCGCTCTTCTCTATATATATTGGCGCATTCGGCGCGTGAAAGGTTGATCCAATCGCCGGTACTTCTTGCCCGTCTGATTCTTTGTTCCAGCGATTCACGGAGCAGCCTCGCCCGCAAGGACATCAACGAACGCAACGCCTCCTGTCGGCGTTGTACTTCTTCTTCCTCTGCCATGATGCCACGGATATCTGTTCCTAACATGGACTTCTTCCTCCTCCCTCGCCACGGCTGATGGTGCATTTTACCTGAATTTTTAGGATTGTTCTAGATAGGCTGACAGGGCTTCTCACTTCATCACGAGCATGGAAAATTTATTCAGCAATTCCAGGACGTTGCGGTTTATCAATGGGTTCCGCTAAGATACGTGTTTGTGAGCGGAGAGGGACTTTTCATACGAGCATGGCGACTATCCCGGCAGCAATCGCTCGAGGAACTCGCTGAAAAGACAGGGCTTTCGATATCCCTTCTGGATGCCCTGGAAACGGATGATCGCCATGTCGAACTCACCATAATGGAGACAGTAGCGCGAGGTCTGGATATTCCTGCGGCTTGGCTGCATACCGATCCAGCCGAGTTTGATTTGCTATTCAAGGATGAAGAAGACGAAAACGATGAGGAAAATCGACTTGTTCCATGGATGGCCGATCCTTTGATTGCGCGAATCCGTGAAGGCAGGCGTACGAATCGTATACTGTATGCATTACTGACAACGTTGTTGGAACGTGGGGACGCCAAGCTCTTACGGGCGGCCGAAATCAATCTGAGGAGTCTTTTGAAACAAGCTAGGCAGACTTCGCTTCCATGGCAGTCACGCCCCCCCGGTCATTTCGAACCACCTAGCGACTAGCTCGCATTCCATCCGGAGCTTATCCGGGCCGCCGCATCGGTGAAGCCGGCGCCTTTGCACCGCGCCGGTACAGGAAGAGCGCAATCGCCGCCAAAGCCAGTAGCCCGGGCCAACCACCTAGCGGAGGAGTGTCGTACAATTGAAAGGGATCGGAGCCGATGAACGGCCATTGACTGCTCAGTGCAACCGGCAAGGCCAACACGATTCCCATAAGAGCCTCCCCCGTCACAAGGCCTGCCGCAACCAATAGTCCGGCTTCATTTTCCATAGAGGGCGAAGACCGGCTGCCAGATCCGCGACGAGAGAGTTCGGCCAGAAGTCCGCCAAGGCAGATCGTGACTGACAGTTTCAACGGCAGGTACATGCCCAACGCCACCGCAAGGGCAGGGAGTCGAAACAAGGAATTCTTCGCCGCCAGACGCTGATCAACCGCGATGACTGCGATACCGATCACCGCACCCAATGCGATCAAGTGCCAAGGGACATTGCCTCCAAATACCCCGCGCGCGAGGTTGGCCATCAGCGTGGCTTGAGGAGCGCTCAACGGATGCGGATGAAGCGCGGAAGCCTCTCCGATACCATACTTCGCATGGAGCAGCGAGAGCACCGGCACAATGATGATGGCAGCCGATGCCACGCCCACCACTTGCATGATTTGCTGCTTCCACGGGGTCGCCCCGACAATGTGCCCCGTTTTCAGATCCTGTAGATTGTCCCCTCCCATTGCGGCGGCGCAACAGACCACGGCCGCCACCAAGAGTGCGGCAGCCGGACCAGCCGGATTGTCGGCGCCTAGAATGAACAGCAACAACAAGGAAGCAATCATGATCGTGGCGATAGTCACTCCTGAGACCGGGTTGCTTGAACTGCCGACAAGACCGGCCATGTAAGCGGCAACCGCGGAGAACAGAAAGGCCGTCACTGCCATAATGCCGGTGAGCAGCACTGCAACGGTAAGGTCTTCGACAATGGCTTGATAGAGCCCCACCATCAGCACTAGGGCCAGACCTGCCAGCCCGAGTATCCACGACAATTTCGCATCCTGCTCCGTGCGAGGAATCGTGTCTGTCCGGCCCTGCTTTTGTTGATTGCGATAGGCCAAACCAAGCCCGCTTAGACCTTGCGCAATGGGACCACGCACCTGAACCAGCGTCCATAGTCCCCCGACCAGCATCGCCCCAATGCCGACATAGCGGACATGCTGCCCCCAGATGGCCTTTGCGCCGCTCACGCCACGTAACTCGGTCACCGGATCGCCTAAAAATTGATCCATGGGAATCAACACGAGCCAACCCAAGACTCCCCCGAGAAAGACCACGACCGCCGTATGCAGCCCGATGATGAATCCGACAGCCAGTAATGCCGGCGACAGGTTGATCCCTCCATAGAAAATGGATCTCCCCACTTGCGCCGCGCCTTCCATCGAATCGGTCCAGAGGCGAAGCCCGCTCTCGGCAAACTTGAAAGCCCCGCCGGCGACTGCCGCCATCACCAAGGAGCGGAGCGCTCCCGGTCCCGTGGCTGACGCCTGCGCACCGACCTTTAGTACTTCGGCAGTTGCCACACCTTCAGGGAACCGTAAGGACGGCTGGCCGATGAGCGCGCGCCGCAATGGAATCGTAAACAGGACGCCGAGCAATCCGCCGACCAGCGCGACAGTCATCGTTTGCCAGTAATCAAACGATACCCAATACCCGACAAGCAAAAGACCAGGGATGGTAAAAATCACGCCGGCCGCCAGAGCTTCCCCTGAGGAAGCGGCCGTTTGCACGATATTGTTTTCGAGAATATTCGACTGACGAAACAATCTCAGGATCGTCATGGAAACCACGGCGGCGGGGATGGATGCCGAGACTGTCATGCCGGCAAAAAGTCCGAGATAGGCGTTGGCAGCCGCCAACAATATCGATAACACCACGGCAAGCACGACCGCCTTCGGCGTAATTTCCGGTAGGTTGACTGAGGCAGGAATGAGCGGAGCCGAACGCTCGGATTCGGCAGGGCCGAGCCGGTCTTTCATGGCCGCGCTACATCACTTGGACGAGAAAACATTTTAGATACCTCGTTTCCGGCATCGCGCCCAAAACGGGATGATCCGGCCCTTGCGACCGCTGTTCGATCAGGCGGACGGTCCGTCGCGCGTCGCGGGCCGCCGTCAGGATAACGTCCCAGAACTCTGCCTGGGGCACATGTTGCGAGCACGAGCAGCTCACAAGAAAGCCTTCCGGCGCCAGGAGCCTAAACGCCCGAAGGTTCAAATCCTTATATCCGGCCAGGGCATGCCGAACGGCTTGGCGACTTCGCGCAAAGGCGGGCGGGTCCAGAATCACCATCCCATAGCGGCGACCGGATTGCTCCAGCACCCGCAGTTCGTCGAAGGCATCGGCTTGCCGGTAACGACAGATATTGTCCACCTTGTTCATCGTCGCGTGCCGACGAGCGAATCCCAATGCCGCCTCGCTGGCATCGAGGCCCTCGACAGAACGCGCGCCCTGAAGCGCCGCTTGAATCCCGAATGCGCCGGTGTGGCAAAATACTTCCAGAATGTCCAAATCCTTCCCGAGCGGCGCGGTCGCAAACCGATTTTCGCGCTGATCACAGAACCATCCCGTCTTCTGTCCCTCCACGACATCCACCAGGAACTCCGCATGCCCTTCCGAGATTTCGATCGGCGCCGTCACTGTTCCGCGAAGGCAAGCACGTTCCAGCGGGAGGCCCTCCAGCGCGCGACTCTTGGCATCGTTCCGGAGATAAACAGCCCGCAAACTTCTGGCTTCGACCAGCACATCGGCCAGCAGGTCCTTCCTGCAGTCCAGCCCATAGCTGAGGGTCTGCATGACTGCGATGTCGTGATATTGGTCCACTACGAGTCCCGGCAGCAAATCGCTTTCTCCATAGACCAATCGATAAGCGTTGCTCTTGAGGGTCAACCGTTGTCTCAGCCGGAACGCAGAGAGGAGCCGGGCGTGAAAAAACGCCTCGTCAATGGCTTCCTCGCGATCGGTCAGGAGCCGCACCCGAATTTTTGAGTGCGGATTATAGAGTCCGCGGCCGCAGAATTGTTTGGTTGCGGTATAGACATCGACTACGTCCCCCGCCTGCAGAACGCCGAGAGTATCCTGGATATGACCCGCATAAATCCAGGGATGTCCGGTACGGCGCGGATCTTGGTGCTGCGGAGAAAGCCGAACGCGGCCCGATGGTGATGAGGATCGAAGATTCATGCGCTACTTATTCCTGCTGAACGTCGCTGACGTCAACCATAAACTAAGTCAACCCCGTCGATATCCGGTGGTTGATCATGTAGACTTGCGGATCTGAAATGAGATCGGTTCAGCGCGATCTCATGGACCCGGCTACATCTCCTGAACGTTTATAGCGAGATAACCACTTGGAGACATCCGACATGACCGCCCGGAAAACAATCGGAACCGCAGTGTTGGAACGGCTCCATCAGCTCGGAGTACGGCATATCTTCGGCGTCCCGGGCGACTATGTCCTCAACCTGTACAAGCTCATCGAAACGTCTCCGATCACGCACGTCGGCACCACACGCGAAGATTGCGCCGGCTTCGCCGCCGATGCCTACGCCCGCATCAATGGGATCGGAGCGCTCTGCGTCACCTATTGCGTCGGAGGCCTGAATACGGTCAATGCGATCGCCTGCGCTTATGCCGAACGGTCGCCCGTCGTCCTATTGACCGGCTCTCCGGGATTGTCAGAACGGGCACGCACCCCGTACCTGCACCATATGGTTCGCGATTTCTCGACACAACGGGAGGTGTTCGAACGAATGACTGTCGCGGCCGTCAGCCTGGAGGACCCGGTGACGGCAGAGCGGGACATGGACCGGGCCTTCGCGGCTCTCCTGCGATACCGCCGCCCCATTTATCTCGAGATCCCGCGGGATATGGTCCATGCTCCATTGGCCGGTCCAACTCGCACGGACCAGAGAGAAGATGAAGAGACGGATCCGGCCGCATTGGCCGAGGCGATAAGTGAGATTCGCAGCATGTTGGAGTCCGCCAAGCGGCCTGTCATTTTAGCCGGAGCGGAGGTCGGACGCTTCGGCCTCCATGATGAGTTGACCAACCTTGTCGAGCGGCTCAACGTGCCGATCGCTTCCACATTACTGGGAAAGTCCGTGATCCGAGAAGATCATCCCCTGTATGTGGGTGTGTATAGCGGACTCGTGGCACGGGATGAGGTCAAAGCATTCGTCAACCATACCGACTGTCTATTGATCCTGGGCTCCATCCTGTCCGATGTCGAGGACCTCGACGCCCGGTCCCCACTCTTCTCTGACGGCCATGCGGTCCATGCCACCGCAGACCGCATCGCGCTCGGACATCATCGGTACGATACCATTCGCTTTGAGGATTTCGTCAAAGCGCTGGCCGCCGCTGACCTTCCGACCTTCGAATCACGAGATCTACCGACTTCCCGCCTTTCCAAGGAGGCGTTGCCTCCGCCCGAGGCCCCCGTTACCTTGAAGGGCATATTTCGCCACTTAGACGGAGTCCTGAATGAAAAGACCTTGGTGATCGCAGACGTGGGTGAAGCCCTGTTCGCTTCAGTAGACCTGCATGTTCACGGAAGATTTGAGTTTTTGTCGCCCGCTTACTATACATCAATGGGTTTTGCCGTCCCGGCCGCCGTCGGTGCGGCTTTTGCCGACCCAACCCTTCGCCCCATCGTCTTGGTCGGCGACGGAGCCTTTCAAATGACCGGCACAGAGCTCTCCACCTGCATACGCCATGGCCAATCACCCATAGTCATTGTATTGAATAACCATGGATATTCGACCGAACGGGAGATTCTCGAGGGACCTTTTAACGATATTCAGGAGTGGCAGTATGAACGCATTTGCGACTTGATCGGCGGAGGCCAAGGTCTCCGGATCTCCCGTCATGGTGAATTCGTTCAGGCGCTTGCCATGGCGCTGTCGGACAGGAGTCAGCCTACCGTCCTGAATGTCCTCCTGAACCCAAGCGACCGGTCACCAGCCATGAGCCGGTTGGCAAGCCGGCTGGCCAAACGATTGTCTGCTAACCGTCCTTAACCAGGCTGGGCGAGAGACCACCAGTCCTCCATGTCCCTGTTCGTTGAGCGATTTCTCATACTCATCCTTTCCCCTCTATCTCAGGGAGACAGGCCATTGACCATCATGGACAAATATGGTTTTAATGGAGGCTAACTTGTCGAGTTGCATTTCACTAACCGAACGGCCAACATGACGCGATTGAATGTCGCGCGGGTACCACGATGAGGGATAGCCAGACCCCTTCCACCAAACTGAATAGCGTGGTATCGAATGAAAACGATTTCGATAAGCTTGTCATCAGCTGTTTGCCCGAATTCCTGGACCGAGCAACTGCGCAAACCAAGCGGTTCCTGCGAGAAACGGGACAATGGGTCGACGACATTACGCATGAGAAACTCGCGCTTCGCTGGGGATATGAACTTGTAGAACGGTTCCTGGTATACGGCAGGACGGAAGTGCCCTGCAGACCGTTTTTTCTGTTGGATAGTTTGATCGCCAAATCATTCAGCCAGCCGGATCCGCTCTGTTATCACCAGGAACTGTTGACCCCCGTGGGCCGCTTTCTCGACGGACTCGCTTCCCGGGCGGTCGTGAGTCGCGACGCTTTAATGGCCTTGTTTTATCATCTCTATGGGTTCGGCCAAGCCAATGTCGTTCGTCTATTGGGATTTGGACAGGCCGAAAGCCAGCGGGTGTATAAGAATTTTGAGCGGTGGCGGCAATCCGGCTGGCATCGAACCATGCTGGAAACCGGTATCAGTGATAGTGATTTGAAGCTTTTAGAAGAGCAGCAACGAGACCAGCCGGAACGGCTGAACTCCGAGGTCGATAGGCTGCTCCACTTGCTACAGACCCATTATCGAAAGAGCGAGCCGGAGCACTACCCTTGCCTATCGGGACAGAAATGGGGCCAGTTGTTTGACGATGACTATGGGTACGATTACCGGATCTGGCATTTGGCTTTTTGCCATAATTGCTTTCTAGAGGTGGCCGACCGGCGCCAGCGCGAGTTTACGAACGGGGGAAAACCGCGCGTCAACCTCCATATTCAACCGCTCAAGAAGGGAGGCGTCATGGCTCTCTTCGGCAGTGAGCGAGGAGGACGGACCAATGGAACAACAAGAACTCAACGACTATCGCGGACACCTGCTTAACGCGCTTGAAGATCAGCCGAGGCGGGCTCGCGAGGAGCGGCCGGCCCGCGTGCAAGTCTTCGTCAACCACGAGTGCGTCGGATCGGTGGATTGCACCAAGTCCGATCCCAGTTATTCGTTTGCGAGTCGTGAACGCAGCATTCAAAACCTGGAATTAAGAAATGAATCAGGCGCCCTGATCGGAGGGGTGTCTGCTCCGGAAGCCGGGATAAGGAATGCCCGTATCCCCGTAGACCGCGGATGTCTTCATGTTCTTATTCAGAATAAGATTGAAGGAGGTTCTGCCAAAGTGAGTTTTCAGGGCGCACCTTCCTGGTGGACACGCATTACCGGAACAGCCTTCTGGTTGCCGGCAACGGATTCCGCAGGCAGGCGACCTGCGTGGTCCCCTGCGTTTGCCGTGGTTCAGATTGTATTGGCGGTGTCGGTCATGGCACTGTTGGGCGAGCGGATTCCCGGTTGGCTGGGAACGGACCGATCCTCCGCCCTTCTGGAAGAACAGCTCAATACTCAGGCGGCGATGCAGAAACAATTCAGCCGCCTGGAACAGCAGCTGACTCAATTGGCGGACAATCAGCAGGTGTTCATGACCTCGACTAAGAGCGGCCAGGAGCAGTTCACCCAGTTGAGCCGCCAGTTTGAAGCCGTTTCTCAAACGCAACAGAAATTATCGACCCAGGTTGTGACTGCCCAGGAAGAATTGCAGGCCGTCAAAGCCGGCGTGGCTGACGAAATCCAGAGCGGCGTTCGAGTCGCGTTCAACAAGACGGAGGCCGAGCAACAAGTCGTCAGGCAAGAGCTGCAATCGGTCAAATCGGTGAACGAAACACTCGTCAAACAGGTGGCGCTGCTGGAAGGGAAGAATCGGGAATTGCATGCTCGCTTGGCGCTCGCCACAATCGAAATCGCGAAGGCTACCGCCCCTTCCAAGCCCGCCACGGTCGCAAGGGCGGAATCGCCCAAAGAAGCGCCTCAGAACCAAGTCGCAGAAGCGCTCCGTGAGACCGATCCTCAGGCCTTCATGTTCTGGGTGTCGTTTCAAGACGGGACACCGGAAAAAAGCATTGAGGACCTGATTCAGGAGATCAAGGGCATCAAGAAAGGGCCCATAAACTCCGGGTGGTACCCCGTCGAGGTCACATTGCCCAAACCGGAACCGCCAGACCGATTCCTTGAATCGATCAAACGGGCGAAGATTGTCAAAGCGGTTGCGACGAGCAAGGTCATCCCGCCGGCGCAATAGGATCCCTCCAGACCGGCCCACCAAGTGCTCCGCTTGGTGGGCCGCGCCTCTCCCACACCCTGCACTCTGGTGACGTGTCACCATGCACCATTAAATCATTCATGATATCGAGGGAGGGTTCATGTCCGATTTTCATCAGAACGGCGTGGTGACGGTTCTACATCGCCTGGGACCGTCGAATCTGGAGCGATTGGAAAAGGAGCTTGAGCGACACGCCGCCAACGCTCCTATCGCGCTGGTCCTTCCGTCACTCTACTCGGAGCTCGAAAACCCGGCGCTGAAGAATATTGTTCAAGTCCTGAGGGACATCCGATATCTGAACGAGATCGTCGTCTCCTTGGATCGGGCTTCCGCGCTGGAATTCCGGCTGGCCAAGCAATTCTTTTCCATCCTCCCCCAGCGGGTTCGCATTGTGTGGAACGACGGTTCAGGCATTCAGGACATTCTCAAGTTACTCTCGTCCAGTGAGATCGACACCGGCTTGCAAGGCAAAGGACGCGGTTGCTGGCTGGCATTCGGCTATGTGCTCGCCCGCGCACAGAGCAACGTCATCGCGCTGCACGATTGCGACATTCTCAGCTATAACCGGGAATACCTGGCCCGCCTCTGTTATCCCATCGTACATCCGAGCCTCGGCGATGAGTTTTGCAAAGGGT
>DASSBQ010000384.1:0-3301 GCA_035698625.1 Nitrospiraceae bacterium | reverse complement strand
CTGTGCGTCGGGGAAACCTTGGCGGAGCGCGAATCAGGACTAACGGAGAGCATTGTGACGCGCCAGCTTCAGGCCGGACTCGCCGGGCTGGATAAACAGCGTATGAACCGAGTTGCGCTGGCCTATGAGCCGGTCTGGGCTATCGGGAGCGGGCGGGCGGCTACCCCGGAACAAGCCGTATCCGTGCACCGCGTCCTTCGGAAATTGATTCACGATCAGTGGAATCCGGAGGTCGCCGAGACCTTACCGATTCTCTATGGCGGAAGCGTGACGCCTCAGAATATCGGCCGTTTTGTCTCATGCGGGGAAATCGACGGCGCATTAGTCGGCGGGGCTTGTCTGGATCCCGCTTCGTTTGCTACACTGGCGAACATCGCACTGACCACACGCACATCCCTCGGATAACCGACCATGTACACATTGCTCGTCATTATTCATGTGATTGTCTGTTCGCTGATGATCGGAGCAATTCTGCTTCAGTCGGGAAAAGGCGCGGAAATCGGAGCTGCGTTCGGCGGCTCCAGCCAGACTGTATTTGGAAGCCGCGGCCCCGCGAACTTCCTCAGCAAATTTACAGTAGCGACCGCGTTCGTCTTCATGCTGACTTCGCTCACTCTCGCCATTTTGGCGAAGGATCGGACCTTTTCATCCACCGTCATCGATCTTGACAAGAAACCGGCTTCCACTGCTCCAGCCACTTCGGACACCGAGTCCAAGGCACCGGCCGCAGGCGAGTCCCATTCAGGGGCCTCAGCCGACTCTCACTAGTCCGATCCGATAGAAGATATTCAATCGCTGAAATGGGGTAACCGAGCACGACGAATGCTCGGAACAGGGAAGTCATGCAATGGCGGGCTGGAAAGCGTGCGCTAAACCGGCGTCAGCCACTGGCGGTGGGTTGTATCCATTCCGCGGACGACATCAAAGAATGATTTCTGCAGGGAAAGAGTCACAGGGCCGGGCTTCCCGGTTCCGATGCGGCGATGATCGATTTCGGTGACGGGAGTCAGTTCGGCCGCCGTCCCGGTCACAAACACCTCATCGGCAATATACATTTCGTCCCGTGTAAACCGCTCTTCCACCACCGGGATGTTCCGTTCCCGCGCCAGTTCGAGAATGGAGTTCCTGGTAATCCCTTCCAGAATGGAGGTCAGCGGCGTGGTCTTCAATTGTCCCCGGCGGACAATGAAGATATTCTCGCCGGTCCCTTCGGCCACATACCCTTCAGGGTCCAGCATGATGGCCTCGTCATACCCGTCGGCTTTCACCTCGCGCTTGGCCAAAATCGAATTGACGTAGTAACCGGAGATCTTCCCTCTGGTCATCGACACATTTACGTGGTGGCGCGTAAAGGAGGAGACCTTCGCCCGGATTCCCTGGGTCAATGCGTCGTCCCCCAAGTAAGTACCCCACTTCCAGGCCGCGATCGCAAGCTGAATGGGGTTCTCTCCCGGATACAACCCCATGGCTCCATATCCGATATAGACCAACGGCCTGATATAACAGGCCTCCAGTCGATTGACGCGCACGGTCTCAATAATGGCTTCCGTGATCTGTTTCTTATCGTACGGCATCGGCATCAAGGCGATGTGCGCCGACTCGAAAAGTCGATCGACGTGTTCGGCGAGGCGAAAGATGGCGGATCCGGAGCCTCCCTTGTAGCAACGAATGCCTTCAAAGGCGGCCAACCCGTAATGAAGAGAATGCGTCAGGACGTGGACGTTCGCATCGGCCCAATTGACAAACCGGCCGTCCATCCAAATCTTTTCGCTGGCTTGAAGCATGCGCGCACTATAGCAGCGGCTTTCCGGGACCGTCAAGGCAGACGCGGTATGCCGCGAGCGGCGGGAAGAGATCCTTACCGCCCGTGCGATCCATGGACGACGTGCGGCCGCCCCTCTCTAGGATTCCGATATTCTTGACTCTTGTCGATGGGCTATGATATTGGCTTATGTTCCGCATCGGAGGAATGGTCACATGTATGCAATAGTCGAAACGGGTGGAAAACAATACCGAGTGGAGCCAGGCGCCATGATTCAGGTCGCGTCACTGCCTGGTGAGATCGGTGCGGCGGTGCAATTGGAACAGGTGCGTTTGGTCCACGGTGACAATGGTGTGCTGATCGGGCAACCGCTCGTATCCGGCGCCTTGGTAACGGCCGAGATTCTGCGACATGGTCGCACGAGATCGATTACGATCTTTAAGAAGAAACGACGAAAGAACTACCGGCGGACCAAAGGACATCGCCAAGGCTTCACCCAGATCCGAATCACGGGCATTGAGACGAAATAGCACCGGCAGAGGAGCGTAGAAATGGCAACAAATAAAGGCGGAGGCTCTACCAGGAACGGCCGCGATAGCAATCCCCAGTATCTGGGAGTCAAGGCTTATGGCGGCGAAGTGGTCAAGGCCGGTTCCATTCTCATTCGTCAGCGGGGAACAAAGTTTTTTCCCGGATTCAACGTGGGTCTGGGAAGGGACCATACTCTCTTCGCCTACATCTCCGGTGTCGTGAAGTTCGAAGGGGGTCGGGGCCGCCAAAAAATCAGCGTCTATCCCGTTCAGGCGAAGGCATAAGGTCGGTTCGCCCTTCTCATGCGACGAGCGAATTGCTTCGCCTCTTCGCTCCTCCCTCCCCTGTGACAATCCGGTACGATATACTGCATCACTTCGCTTCACTCCATACCTAGATTGAGCCTCTATGTCGACCTTTGTCGATCACGTGCGCATTTTTGTGAAAGCGGGGCGCGGGGGCGACGGGGCCTGCAGCTTCCGCCGGGAAAAGTATGTCCCTCGCGGAGGACCGGACGGGGGCGACGGCGGACGTGGGGGCCACGTTACCTTTGTCGCGTCTCAGCGCCTGACCACCTTGCTCGATCTGCGCTACCGCCAGCATTACGAGGCCGAGAACGGAGGGCCGGGAGAAGGCGGCAATCGGCACGGCCGCAACGGAATCAATGTCATCATCCCGGTTCCCGTTGGAACGATGATTTTCGACGACACCAGCCGGGAGTTGCTTGCCGACCTCACCACCGAGGCCGAAGAATGCGTGGCGGCAGGAGGAGGCCGGGGCGGCCGCGGCAACTCTAATTTTGCGACATCTACGAATCGAGTCCCCACGCAATATGAACATGGAGTGCAGGGGGAGGAGCGATGGCTCCGGCTCGAACTAAAACTGCTGGCTGATGTCGGTCTGGTGGGATTCCCGAATGCCGGCAAATCGACGTTGATCGCCGCGATCTCTTCCGCTCATCCCAAGATCGCCGACTACCCGTTCACGACTCTGACTCCGAACCTCGGC
>DASSBQ010000383.1:0-18305 GCA_035698625.1 Nitrospiraceae bacterium | reverse complement strand
GTCTTCCGCCATGCGCTTGGTCAGCGTGGTCACGAGAATCCGATTTCCTTTGCCGGCTTCCGCCCGCACTTCTCCCAGCAGGTTATCGACCTGACCTTTGGCCGGACGCACATCGATCACCGGATCGGTCAGTCCCGTGGGCCTGATGATTTGCTCCACGACTTCTCCCCTAGCATGGTCCAGTTCGTAGGGACCCGGCGTCGCGGAGACATACACCACCTGATTCAACGCCCGCTCAAACTCGGCGAACTTTAGAGGGCGATTATCCACGGCCGACGGCAATCGAAACCCATACTCGACCAGCGTCTTCTTCCTGGAGTAGTCGCCCTCGTACATGCCGCCCACCTGCGGGACGCTGGCATGCGACTCATCGACAATCAGGAGGAAATCCTTGGGGAAATAATCCAGCAATGTGGGAGGCGGTTCCCCGGGCGCGCGGCCGCTCAAATGGCGGGAATAATTCTCGATGCCGTGGCAGTAGCCCATGGCGCGGATCATTTCCAAATCGAACTTTGTCCGCTGCGCGACCCGCTGCGCTTCCAAGAGCTGGCCGGCCTTCTTGAACGCCAGCACCCGCTCTTCCAACTCTTCCTCGATGCCCGTAATGGCCCGCTCGTACCGGTCGGGGGCGATGAGATAGTGCGTATTTGGATAGACGGCAATCTTGGGCAATTTGCCCAGCGATTTGCCGGTGAGCGGATCGATCTCATGGATCGCATCAACCACATCTCCGAAGAGCTCGATGCGCACCGATTTCGCGTCCGACGAGGCGGGAAAGATCTCGATCACGTCGCCCCGGGCGCGAAACGTGCCGCGATGAAAATCCACGTCATTGCGGGCGTACTGAATATCGACCAGCTTGGCCAAAATCTTTTCGCGCCGAGTCTCCATCCCTTCTTCCAGGTACACCAGCATGTCATGGTAGACCTCCGGCGATCCGAGGCCGTAGATGCAGGAGACCGATGAGACGATCAGCACGTCGTTGCGTTGGAGCAACGAGGTGGTGGCGGCATGGCGCATCTGGTCGATCGCATCGTTGATCGACGCATCTTTCGCAATGTAAGTATCGCTCTGCGGGATGTAGGCTTCCGGCTGATAGTAGTCGTAATAGCTGATAAAGTACTCGACGGCATTGCGCGGAAAGAACTGTTTGAACTCATGGTAGAGCTGGCCGGCCAACGTCTTATTGTGGACCAGCACCAATGTCGGCTTCTGTACCCGCTCGATCAGGTTGGCCATCGTGAAGGTCTTGCCTGATCCCGTCACACCGAGCAGGACCTGATGCTTCTTGCCGGCGGTCACGCCTGCCGCAAGCTTGTCGATGGCTTGCTGTTGATCGCCACAGGGTCTAAACGGGGCTTCGAGTTTGAAAGAAGGCATGCTCAGGATCTTATCATGTTCACCGCTGTTCCGAGAGACATCCGATTCTCATTTCTTCCTGACGGTCATCGCTGATGCTGTGCAGCTGCATTTCACAGATTTTTTATATCAAACACCCTATCATCTTGAGCGGCCCGGGACTGGTGCAAGAAGCCTGTGTAAAACTAACCGAAAGAAGAGGCCGCAGGGATCGAGGGCCTGCTCTTGACTCAGCACTTCCCAACGTGTAACGATTCGTTACATGCGGTTGAATGATCTCAAGAAAGCCCGGCAAGCGTTGGGACTCACGCAGGAGCAATTGGCCGAACGGCTTCGAACCACCCGCCAAACCATCGCCCGGTATGAAATCGGCACTCACCGGGTTCCTTTTGCCGTCCAGTTGGCCGTCGATCATTTGACATCAGCACCCCGGATTCCATTGAGCGGCACCGTCGCGGCCGGCGATCCCATCGAGCCCATACCCCAAACCGAAGTAGTGGAAGTGCCACCCGGCATGATGGGACGCGGTCAAACTTTTGCACTGCGGGTCAAGGGGGATTCCATGCGGGATGAAGGCATCCTGCCCGGAGATCTGGTCATCGTCCAGAAACAATCGGCGGCGCGGAACGGTCAAACGGTGATTGCGCTCGTCAATAATGAAGCAACGATCAAAACCTATTACCGCAAAGGCACGACCGTCGAGTTACGCCCCGCCAATGATGCGATGAAGCCTATCATCGTGGAGCCGACAGACTCCCTGCGTATCGAGGGGCTGGTCATCGGCGTGATTCGATATTGTGCAAAATAGAATGATTGCCGATTTAATGATCTGTTGAATGATAGCGCACAATCTCCACTCGTCTTAAGGAAATTTTCCGATCGTCTTTGCAATCATACATCACCAAATCAGAGATCACCAAATTCAGGTCATGGATCGCCACATCGCCTGCTTTGCCGTTCCATCGATTGAAATTTCCCTCGCGCGCCTGACCGATCCTCTTCTCCGACATAGACCGATTGGAATTGCATCGGTGAATCAGCCGCGAGCCTTGCTCCATGAAGTTTCGTCGGAAGCCCGCAGCGAGGGCGTATCTGAAGGTATGCCGATTCATCATGCCACCAGACTGTGTCCCGCTCTCCAGATCCTCACATCCCGTCCTTCTCGCCTCTCTGATGCTCAACAGGCTCTCTTCGACGTCATGGAGCGCTATGTTCCTGCTTGGGAGCCAATGCGTGCCGGATCATTTTTTCTGGATCTCACCGGGACGACCCGACTCCTTGGCCCCGCATGCGATACGGCTTCCCGAATTCAACAGGATGTCTTCCGGCAATATCACCTCGACGGCGTTCTGGGCATCGGCAGCAACAAGCTGATCGCGCGAACGGCGGCGACGCTGGTCCAACCCGCCGAGCTCTACGAAGTACGACATGGTTCGGAACGGGATTTCATGGCATCGTTCCCGCTGGAAACATTCCCGCTGTTCAATCGGCCCCGCATGAAACAGATCCTCGAACGGTTGAAAGATTTGAACCTGCACACATTCGGCGATGTGGCCGACATTCCGGCGTCCGCTCTTGAACCCGTCTTCGGAAGGTGGACCGTATCCTTGCTGCAGTGGGCGCAAGGCATCGATTCATCGCCGGTGCTGCCCCCGCCCGCGCGACCTCGCGTGGAGCTCTCGCATATTCTGGAACCGAATGAAATTGACGAATCCTCGGTGAGAAATGTCCTTTTGACTCTACTGGAGCGATTGTGCCGGATCCTTCGGCGCCGGCAACGTGCCTGTCACGAATTGGCGTTGACGCTCCGCTATAGCGACCACACCGACATCCTGCGGCGCGAACCGGTGGAACCGGGAAGTTATTGGGAACAGGGCCTCATGGCGACGGCATGCAAGCTGCTCCAGCGCTGCTTCAGACGCCGCATCCGGGTCCGGATCGTGACTCTTTCCGCCACCCGCTTGCTGCCGCCGATGGAACAATGTTCGCTGTTCGAACCCGCTTTCGAATCGGCGCACCGGACCCGCGGGCAACAACTGTCGATCGCCCTCGATCGTCTCAGAGAACGGTACGGAGACCGCATCATCCGTTATGGACGCGGCATTTAAGGAGCCGGAAGAAAAGCAGAACCGCTATTGTGAATTGTGATCAGAGTCCGGCGAAACCGGACGCTTAGGGCTGGGAGGACCCGGCAGGAGCTTCGGCGGTCGGTTTCTCGACGTTGAGCACGGTGACATCAAAGGTGAGATTTTTTCCGGCAAGCGGATGATTAAGATCGAGGACCGCGGTCTTTTCATTCAACTCCAGCACCTTGACCAACCGGCCGTCCGAGCTCTGCAGGACATCGCCGATTTTGAGATTTTGAGGAAGGCGAGTCAGCTCCACTGTCGTTCGAGCTTTCTTATCGTAGGGGCCGTATCCTTCGGACGCCGGCACTTCCACGCGTTTTTTCTCGCCGGCCTTCATCCCTATAAGAGATTTCTCCAAACCAGGCACGATTTCGTGAGCTCCTTGCGTAAACGTGAACGGAGTCTGGCCGACGTTGGAATCAACGACGCTCTGATCTGAAAGAAAGAGGGTGTATTCCAACGTAACCTTTACACCATCCGCAACATTCAATTCACCGGCGCCGTGGGCTGTCCCCAGCGCTTGCAGGACCATGATGACGGATGCGCACACGACCGGCGTGATTCGGACAGAACGTGCGCCATCCATGATCGTCAACACGGCAGAGCATCCTTCCTTCGTCAGAACGTCCTTGCTGCTGGCCGCTCCCATGACAGAACAGCCTGGTATCCGCCGCGCAAAGACCGGACGCCGCCGCAGGCGGCCTCACCGAGGTCGAAGCAAGCCTTTTTTAGTAGCGACCGCCGCCGCCCATGCCGCCACGGCCTCCGCCGCCGCTGCGAGGTTCCTGTGGGCGGGCTTCATTCACCGTCAGTGTCCGGCCGCCGAATTGGGTTCCATTCAACGCGTTGATCGCCGTTTTCGCCTCGTCTTCCGATGCCATCTCGACGAAGCCGAAGCCACGAGACTGCCCCGTGAACTTATCCGTGATAATCCGCGCCGACGCCACCGCCCCATGCGTCGCAAACAGGTCACTGAGCTGTTGCTCCGTCGTGGAGTACGGCAAGCCTCCAACATAGATCTTCGAACCCATCGAGTCTCTCCTTTGAAGAAAATGGTGTTGTCTGGGACTCGAGAACAGAGCAAGGAAGGAATGGCCCGAAGACGCGAACACAGCGGCGACTTAGGTCTGGCTTCCGAAATTCCCGGGGAAAACCCAAAACAACATCGATTCAGGCCTTATTGTAATCAGTTTCATCGCCAGGCCTATCGCGATTAAACTGTTCCACTCTACCGCAGGCCTTTTCTAAAGGCAAGGCGGAAAACACTGTCCTGTAGCCGGGATCTAATGAATCAAGCCGGCTGAGACGGGGCACCGGGCGGCCCGGGAAAATGCGGCAATGCCCATCCCCGATCATCCTGCCGGATAGGCGTGCAGAAGGCGGCGGTTGGGCGGAACAGCGTCCTCGCTATACGGATCAATAGGCGGCTGGAGGAGAAAGAGGCCGGTGCGAATATAACGGAGCCGCATTGAAGGTGTCGAAATGAACGGAGGCATCCCCTCGGACCAAGAGGCCGATCTGTCCGAGTCCCAACAGTTGATCCTCGACGGAAAGCGTGATCTGACCGTCAAAAAAAGTTTCGATGAAATCCTTGCTGACGATGGTGTTCCGCTGCACGCGCAAGGTATGCCACTCCACCGCCTTCGCCTTCAACGGGGCTTCTCCCAAAACGGACTCCTCCCCCGCGATCACACGGATAACGCGAAGAGTTTTGCCGGGCAAGTCGGCGAGCGCGGCATAGAAATTCCTCGGATCTCTGAGCCCAAACACGATTCCGATAGTTCCTTGGCCCTCCAAGCGAACAGACAAATCCGGATATTCATACTGTAGATCATGGGCAATCAGGAGTTGGGAACAGGCGGCACACCTGGACACGGCCGAGACGGCATTCGGGGCAGAGGGGGCTGTCGCTACAGCTTCGATATTCCACGTTCCCTCCGGCCCGTCACCGTAGACGGCCTGCACGAATCCTTCCGGTATTTTGCCTGCAGGCTGGCGGTCGAAAGTCCAAAAATTGAAGAGCCCGCCCTTTACCTGTTTTTCAAAGTTTTCTGCCTTTTCCGCCGTCGATTCCTTCTGAATGGCCATTGCCGAATGGCACAAGAGGAGCAGGACCGCCGCCGTCATCAAGCCGTATAGTATAGAGCGGCTCTCTTCTAGCCGTTTCAGTTGTGGGATGAGACGGTCCGGCCCCGTTTTTTCCTTCCGATGATTTCGCCGCACGATTCTTCTTCTCCTGAGGAAATTGATCGAATAATCATAGACTGTTAACAGCGCGTTCAGCACCATCCACGACCAGCTGTTTCAATGTTTCTGGATGGTCCACCGAACAAAACAGAGAGAGCCCCATGATGCGCCGCCGAAATATACCACCAGGCTCTATGGGGCAAGAAGCCGCTCTTCGTCGGAAGGTGTTCACGGTGGAGTTGTTTTCTTCTTGATGTCCACAATCTCCCGCTGAAGGCGGTCACGTTCGGCCAGCAGGGTTTTCCTACGCTTCCATCTGTCCCAGGTCCACCATCGCAGTTTTTCTCGAAACGTCACGCGGGGCGGCGGTTGATTCCCTACAGGAGCATGCTGGAAATCATATCCGTCGTGTCCTACCCGATTTTCCCGGAAGCGCTTGTACTGATAATCATATAACCCTTGTCCCTGTTCACTCATGTTCGCCATGTCCACTTTCGGTGATTGCGCCCGATTGAAGCGCCTTCGGCGGCCGCTGAACCCGAAACAGCAGCGCGTACGGATCAACACGGGCTGAATACTACATGGAGCCTTCAGTGCTCTGCAACTGAGACATGGAGCTGTGTTATAGTTCGGCTAGTCTCCGCGGCAACTGAGCATCCGGCGATGAACCAGGCGCCCCATGCAAAGTTTCCATGGTCGACTTGCAAACCAAACCGCCTCGCTGATGAAACCACATCTACTTCCTCTTGGCATCCTTTGCACCCTGATTCCTTTTGTCACCGTATCCGGATGGGCGGCTGAGCCTCTGGCCGAAGAACGGACAATTATCAAAGCGTTGGACTACGTCTCAGGCGAACGGATGCTTGCGGACGTGGCCTTATTGAGCAGCGAGGCGTTGAACGGCCGGCAGGCCGGCACCGCCGATGATGAGCGGGCAGGAGAATATTTTTCACGGCAATTGATGGAGTTGGCTCCTAAGCTCCCTATCAGTCCTGTTGCCATGAAGGATTCCCCGACTATAACGGTGACGGAAATCGCTCCTGAACCGGCTCTTGACCTTGTTTTTCCCGGCCAGTCAGGCAACCGGACCGTCTACCGTGTCGGGAAGGATTATCTGCCGATCCTCGACTCGCCATCCGTTCATATCAAGGCGCCGATCGTGTTTGTGGGGTACGGCATCGCCGGCGGAGAACGTGGCTTTGATGAATATGCTGGCCTCGATGTCAATGGTTCCGTCGTCCTTTTCCTGCGCGGCAAGCCGGAAGGCTATTCAGGCCAGATTTCCCATGCCGATAAGGTCCGCATGGCTCAGGAGAAGGGAGCCGTCGCATACCTCACGGCTACCGGACCCATCCTCAGCGCCTATGAGATCCGACGCGGGCTCGGCGGCAAACCCTCCGCTTACTACGGCCAGGCGACGGTTGATCTTGGGGGAGCGTGGATTACCACGGAACTCGCGGAACGCATCGTGGCGACGAGCGATACCGCGCTCCTCAGCAGACAGGAACGCTTAAATCAATTGTCTCCGCAATCGCACTTGACCCCTGTCGTGATTCATCTCGAGTGGTCCACCAAACGAACACCGTCCGCGCTGCGTAACCTTGGATATCTCTTGTCCGGATCGGATGCAGACCGGCGTGAAGATACCGTGCTTCTCGGCGCCCACCGGGACCACTTCGGCCGGCAGGCCGGTGTCTTGTTTGCGGGCGCCGACGACAATGCATCGGGGACCGCCGTGGTTTTGGAGGTGGCCAGGGCGATGGCGCAAGCCGGAGTCAGGCCCAAACGGTCCATTCTGTTCGCTTCGTTCACCGGAGAGGAGCAAGGGCTGATCGGCTCGACATCATATGTCCGCCATCCCGCCCGGCGGCTGGACCAGACGAAAGCAATGATCAATGTGGACCATACCGGAATTGGGAACGGGCGGTTGACCGTTGGAGTTACAGGGTTGGAAAAATCCCTCGCGGGGGAAGCCGGACGGCTAGCCGGGGTAGCGGACCAAGTGGATCTTTTTGGATTCTTTCCCGGAGGCGACCACGTGCCGTTCAAAGAAGCGGGAGTTCCCACTCTCACGATCGTCACTGGAGGAACGCACTCGCACTTTCACCAACCGACGGACAGAGCCGACACTGTCAACGCCGAACTGTTGATCCGGGCGGCCCGCTACACGCTCGCCCTGACATTACACCTGGCGAACTCCCCTTAAGTCGGAGTCGCTGCACACGACGGGTGTCCACAGAATACCTTTTTCATCTTTGGTCAGCCAATCGGATGCGATCCCTCCGGAGACGCATGATGAATGGCTGCGGGCACTATTTCACTACGACAACCTCCACGTCTCCCTGGCGATGCATGACCGTAATACCGACATCCAGTTCATGCCGCCTCACTAGCAGGTCTATCGAAGCCTTCCCGACTTTCAAGTTCTTGATCTGCAACTCATGGAGAAATACCGGAAGAATCGGGTAGGTAAAGAGCACCTTGCTCTCCGGCATGCGAATCGACATGCCTAAACAGGCCTGAAGTCCCATGAAAGCGGAAGCCGCGGCCCATGCTTGAGGATTACAGGCTACGGGATAGCGGGTCAGCCCTTGTCCCGGACGGCGTACAAATCCGCAAAACAATTCGGGCAGCCGGTGGAAATCAACCACCAGACTGGCGTCGAACAAGCCGGTCATGACCTTTTCTACCCCGGCCTTCAAGCCATACCGTGCCAGACCGGCCGCAATGAGCGCGTTATCGTGAGGCCACACCGATCCATTATGATATGACATCGGGTTGTAACGCCGCTCTCCATCCGCCAACGTGCGAACTCCCCAGCCGCTGAAGAGCTCGTCGTTCATCAGAGTGCCGGCCAGCCGGACGGCGCGATCAGGACTCGCAATCCCGGTGTACAGACAATGGCCCGCATTGGAACTTTTTACGCGACAGGGTTTCTTATGTCCGTCCAACGCGAGAGCATAGGTCGACAGGTCTTCGCACCAAAACACTTCCTCAAAGCGCTGCTTCAGTTTCTCCGCCTGCTGGCGGAGCTCGCGCGCGCGCTCCGGGAGTCCCAGCACCGCCGCCAGCATCGCGCCCTGCTGCTTCGCCTCATAAACATACCCCTGCACTTCGCACAGGGCGATCGGACCTTCCGCCAATTCTCCGTTCTCGTGAGAGATGGAGTCGTTTGAATCCTTCCAGCCCTGGTTATCAAGCCCTGTCCGGGATTTTCTGATGTATTCGACGAATCCGTCGCCGTCCTGATCCCCGTACTGGTCGATCCACTGGAGCGCTAGCTCAATATTCGGCCAGAGCGCGCGCATTAATTCCAGATCGCCCATGCGCTCATAATAGGCTCCCGCCAGCATGACGAAGAGGGGCGTTGAATCCACGCTTCCGTAATACAGTCCGAAAGGGATTTCTCCCAGCGCCGCCATTTCGCCCTTTCGTGTCTCGTGGAGGATCTTACCGGGCTCGGCATCCTGCGCCACCGCCAATGTTCGAGCCTGAGCCGACGCCAGATATCCCAGCACGCCGCGGGCAAGCTGAGGTTTGATCCATAACGCTTCAAGAGCGGTTATAATTCCGTCCCGGCCAAAGGGAGTACTGAACCAGGGAACTCCCGCGTACGGATAAGGCCCCTCCGCCGTGTCGGTGATCATCATGCGAAGATCCAGCAACGATCGGTTCCACCACTCGTTGAATTGCTCATTGGACGTATGGATCACGCAATCGCGATCTTGTTCAATCTTGAGGTCCATGCCGGCCTCGGCCATTGCATGGTCGTAGGCAAAGTACGTTCGCTGGTTCGCGCCGATATCGCAGGAAACGGTCACGGTCACGATTGTCTCGGCCTTCGGGTCCAAGACAATGTCGAAGAGGGCTTGTGTCACGCTGAGCTGCGCCGGAGGCGGCGAAAACATGACGCGAGTTTGGCGCAGCACGCCGTCGAGGCCTTCATAGGGAAGGACAAGGCCATCCTTCTCGACGACGGGGTGCAATCGCTGGCCCTTGTGCTCGCGCCTGGTGCCGCGGACTTCAAAAATATCTGCAAAGTCCGATTCGAATCGGATGCCCATCTGCATGGCGACGGGCGCGATGCTGAAGTTGGAGAGACGGAATCGTTCATAGCCGACGCCGTTCCACAGGAATCGGGAACGAAAGACATGCACGCTGCCCCTCGGGATGATGATGCGACCTTCGTGATAGAGATCCGGATTCGTCAAGTCCACGGCCAGCAAGGCATTGTCCTCCTTGATGGTCGAACTGAGCAGCATCGGCCGATCATTACTCAGGAAAAGCTCCTGACGGCTTAGAAATCGCGTCCCTTCGTGATAGAGTCCCTGGGTCCCCCGCCCGACCGGTTGAATGTCGCCGTAACGATCGAAGACTCCGAAGGTTTCTCCGTGCTTCAGAACGCGGGTGCGATTATCCGCCATGGACGAACTGGCGAGGATGTAATATTGGTCGTTGACACTGATAATTTCTTCCACGGGAGCCTCCGCCGGCATTCGCCGGCCCGAACGGTGAAATTCGGACAACCGGTACACCTTTCAACAAACGGTCATGTCATGCCTCTCACTCGCCTTATACTCCTCTCCCCGGGTCCTGCTCAACCAATGAGTCGTCGTTCAGCCTTTCGGGACAGAACCTCTCTCATCCTCGCCGCACTATTCATGAAGATTCGTGGCGAAACCGCGGAGTTCCATCGGCTCCGGCTCTTCGGCCGTAGATCTCCCTGTCCAATTCTTCCTCACCCACCGGACCACACGAGCCGCAACCAAGGCTGTCAAAAAGAAGCCGACTCCGATACCCACGACGCTGAAACGTTCACCAAGCTCCTGCGTCGTCCAACCGAACAATGTCATCCCCGCGATGGCCGACGTCATGGCGCCAAGGTTGTAGATCGCCAACACGCGTCCGAGCAATGATGCCGGTGAAATCTCCTGCAACACCCCCCAGGCGATCGGGGTCAGCGTCCCCGCCCCCATCCCGATCACCGTCATCAACAAGGCGGCGATGAAACGATTGGACGTCCATATCAATCCGACCATAGCGCACCCGCTGACGAGACTGGAGATCGACATGATTTGGATCCGCCGATGCAACGGCCAGCCGGATAGAGAGATCAGCCCCAGCGACATCAGGAGAAGTCCCACTCCAAACGCGGACCAGAGGTACCCCACTTCAATGGGACCCAGGTCCAACAATTTTTGGCCGAAGACAGGAAACAGAGTGCTGAACGCGCTGGAGGCGAAAGTGTACATCGCCGCGGCGCCGATCAACAACAGAATCATCCGCTGATCGAACAGCACATAGCGGAATCCCATCTTCACGTCTTGAAGAGTATCGGCGAATGAGTGCTGAGCGAGGAACGTGGATTCCGAGGTGGGAAACCGAATGAACAGAAAGCAAGCGGCCGAGACGACATAGCTCACCGCGTTGACGCACAAGACTTCCTGGGAACTCATCGTCGCGATGCCGACGCCGCTTAGCGCGGGACCGATAATAATGCCGATGCTCGTCGTAGTCTGCAGCAACGCATTGGCCGCCGTAAATTCATGCCGCGCCACCAGGACCGGGATTGAGGCCGTCAATGCCGGCCCGAATATGGCCGAGGCGACGGCATGAACGAAGACCAAGACATAAAGCCGTTCAATGCTGAAAGACTCGACCGAAATCATGCAAGGAATGACCCCCAGCACGACCGCGCGGGCAAGATCGCTCCCGATCAGCAATAATTTTTTGGGAAACCGATCGACAATGACTCCGATAAAAGGGCCGAAGAGGATCGGCGGAAGGGTCTGCAGAAGTCCGATGATCGTCGTCTTCAGGGGGGAGCCGGTGATGGCGTATACAAACCAGAGCAGCGCCAGTTTCGAGACGCCGTCGCCCACCTGCGAGACCATCTGGCCCCACCACACGAGCGTAAAGTCGCGAGTGAGGAGCTGTGGCGACCAAATGACCGTCGAGCGTGCCCGCGCTCCATTCACTCGGCATTGCTCCGCAGAGGTTTAAGGGCCATGAAGCAAAACATTACGCATGGAAGCTATGCAGGTCGATTATTCACCTGTAACGAGCTTTACAGTGTCGGTATGGACCGCTTTGACGCCGGGAACCTGACGGGCTGCCTGTGCGGCCTCCAGGATAATGACTTGAAACCTGGTCGAACCGGTCAGGGTCACGATTCCCTCCTCTGTTTTAATCTCAAACTTCACCGATTGCAGCGTCTTACTCTTCTCGAATCGTTCCTTCACCAAGTGGGTGATGATTTTGTCGCGCTCAACGACAAGTCCATGCAAGGCGTCGGGTTCTACTTTGAGCCGGTTTTCCACCGCGTGCACGCCGGCCAGACAGCGGACAATGTCCGTCGCCGCACGTTTCTCCGTATCGTTGGCAACCTTGCCCAACAGGACCAGATCTTTGTCCTTCGTATCGATTTCGATCTCGTACGGAAACAGACGGGCATCGGCCATTAAGGCCAACTTCGCCGTCACCATCGGGGACCGCATGGGCTTCTTGATTTCAGGTTCAGCCGGCTTGGGCTTGTCCCCGGAAGGAGCCTCTGCAGTCGGTGGACCATTTGAGGCAGGCTTGTCGTCCGCCTGGGCATGGATCTGGGGGCATGGCCGCTCGACTGCCTCGGCTTCTTGCGGTTTCGTCTCGCTTTCCTTTGGCTTGGGTTCGGCCTCCTTTGGTTTTGCATCGGCTTCTTTGGTCTTCACTCCCTCTTTTGGTTTTGAATCCGGCTCCTTCGGCTTGGCCTCCGGCTCTTTCGGGCGCGACTCGGCCTCTTTTGGTTTCGTCTCCGGCTCTTTCGCCTTTGGCTCCGGCTCTCTTGCTTTGGTTTCGGGCTCCTTCGTCTTGCTTTCTGACTCTTTAGGTTTTGATTCCGGCTCTTTTTGTTTCGGCTCGAGCTCCTTAACTTTCTGCTCCAATTCCTTGAGCTTGTGCTCCAATTCCTTGGTCGTCGGCTCCGACTCTTTCGCTTGTGGCTCGGCATCTTTGGCCTTTTGGTCAGCCGATTTCGTCTCGGGGTCCTTCGATTTCGATTCCGAGTCCTTGGGCTTGGCCGGCGCATCAGCCTTGGAATCCGACGCAGAATCGGCCCCGAGTGCTGTCCGCCCATCCGTGAAGACTAGGCCGCATGCCACGGTCAGCGATGCCAACAATCTCAACGCTTGGAAGAGAGCGATCATAGTCTCACGTCCTTCATAAGCGGCCGGTGCGGACCGAGCCGAAAGCGATTCGCGTATTGTGCAGAATATGGCGCATCTATGGTACTCGATTCGCTATCGAGAAGCCCACACATATGCGAGAAAGCAGGGGGAAAGCAACCGAGGAACGATGAGACGGGCGAACCGGCAGGTCGAACAACCTCCCAGGCCCGCCCGGACAGAACTACATTAAGCTGAAGCCGCAACCGGTTTCAATAACGTAAAATCGCGACGGCTTACATGGACAGTTACCACCGCCGTCATCAGCAACACTAACCCGATACCGACGAGACTTGCAGCGGGGCCGATCTCGTCGGCAGCCCATCCGAATCCAGCCATTCCGACCATGGCTGCGGCCATTCCGCCGGTGCTGAAGGTGGTGAAAACGCGTCCTAGGAGATGCTCCGGAGTGACTTCCTGGAGCATCGCCCACACGACCGGATAATAGAGCGAAGTCGTGCCGCCGATGATGACGATCAATAACATCGTGCTCACCATGACCGGCGTCTGAATTAAGCCTAGGCTGCAAACGGCCAAGCCTCCAATGGCCAGGGACTTGGCAATACGGCTGATGCGATTGCGAAAATCACCCTGCGGCACCCAGGCCAACCACAATGAAGCCACCAACATCCCGATTCCCAGTGCCGACCAGATCCATCCCAGTTCAAGCGGCCCGACTAGAAGCACCTCTTTCGCGACGACGGGGAGCAAAAACACAAACGCGCTGATGGCCAGGTTATAGAGGACCGCCGTGATCATCAGAGCGAGGACAATCCGATGTTGGACGAAGACGAATCGGAACCCGACAGCCAAATCCTTAATGATCGGAGTAGACAAGGCCTGTAATCCCTTAGCCACCCGATTGTCTCGCACGGTAATCGGAATGATGCAGAGCGCCGAGATAAAGAACGTTGCCGCATCGAAGTACAGCACGTTTTGCGCGCCGATCAATGCTATCCCGAGGCCGCTCAAAGCGGGACCCAGTAAGACACCGATATTCGTCGTGCTCTGGATCAGCGCATTGGCGGAGGTCAATTGTGATCGCTCCACAATCAAGGGAACGGCCGATGAGAGCGCAGGTCCGAAAATTGTCGAGACAATGGAATTCAAGAACACCAGGACATAGAGACGTTCGAGCGTCAACATATCAAACGCGTAACATATCGGGATCAGCACCACGGTGAGTGTTCGCAGCAGGTCGACGACGATCATGACCGTCTTTTTTGGCAGCCGATCCAGATAAATGCCGATCAGCGGACCAAATGCTAACGGTGGGATGGTCTGCAACAACCCAATGAGCGTCATCTTGAACGCGGATCCGGTCAATTCATAGACAAACCAAAGAAGCGCGACCTTATTGAGGCCGTCGCCGATCTGTGAGACGGCCTGCCCGGCCCACAAAAACCCGAAGTCTTTCGTGCCGAGCAATCGCCAACCGGATTTATTGGGTTGCGAGGCCCCGGCACGCTCTTCTGTCATAGACATTCCGTGGTCATCCCTTCTGCGACGTCTATCGCGTTCAGCTCGCCTTTTCGAGCGCGAGCGGGCGCCGCTTGTGCTCTGGAAACGCGCTCGGCTCGTTCACGATGTGGTGATACACTTGCACATAGTTCCGCACCATCTGCTCCACGGTGAACCGGTCGTCGAAGACCTGCCGGCATTGCCGGCGGTCGATCAATGGAATCGCTTCGACCTGCGCGGTCATCTCGTCCAGATTTTCACTGACGAGACCGGTGACTCCATGCTCAATGACTTCAGGAATAGAGCCGCGGCGGTAGGCGAGGACCGGTGTACCACAGGCCATCGCTTCGATCAATACCAATCCGAACGGTTCAGGCCAATCATACGGACAGACCAAGGCGTGGGCATTTCCAATAAAGTCGTTCTTCTGCGCGTCAGTGACTTCACCGACAAATTCAACCAAAGGATGGTCCAACAACGGTTCAACCACCCGTTCAAAATAGGCGCGATCCGCAGGATCGACCTTCGCCGCTACCCGTAACGGCATCCCGACCCGCTTGGCCAACTCAATGGCGTGATCGGGACACTTTTCCGGGGAAATACGACCGAGGAACGCCAGATATTGGCCCGGCTCGGGATGACCGGTGTACAGATTGCTCGGCAATCCGTGGTAGACGGTTCCCAACCAGTTGCACCAGGGCAACGGACGGCGTTGAGAGTCGGAAATGGACACCAGCGGCAGGTCGGAGAAATCACGGAAAACCGGCACCAACTCCGGCAAATCCAAACGTCCATGCAGGGTGGTCACGACCGGCACAGGAGAGCGCCGGGAAAGCGAGAACGCCAGGAAATCGAGATGCGAATGAATCACATCGAACTGGTCCGCGGAACTGAAGACCTGCTCCATCATCGAGATCAACGGGGCTTCCCGATTGAAGATTCCGGTGTTGAGGCGAAGCGCTTGGTGGCATGGAGCTTCAAGTTTCGCATCCGTCACCGAATCGCCGCTGGCAAACAAGGTCACGTCATGTCCCTGGCGAACGAGTTCCTCCGTTAGATAGGAAACGATACGTTCGGTTCCGCCGTATAATTTGGGAGGGACGCTTTCCCACAAGGGCGATACTTGCGCGATTTTCATCGGAACAACTCCTTTGGATGACGTATGGTAACTAACAGGTGAGTGCGCTGATGCAGACCGATAAACCCAATTGTGTGCTATTTCCTACCTGCTTCCGCCGGCACGAGGCAATCGACATCTTTGATTGCATACCTTCCTTTTTGTCCAGCCCTGATGGTTTCGTCGTGGTGGCCATGCCACACTTGGAAAAGCAATCCATGTACCGTCATCCTCGACCGGTGAAAGTCAGTCAAGTTTGGCGGGGACGGCCTGGTATCATTTCATTGAGTTACGCGGACTTCCGATATCTTGACACCCGACGCGGGAGGCAGAGAGATCTTACTGTGTAAACTGTGGATAACCGGTGAATAGCTTAGCTGATATGTGACAGCTCTGTCACACGCTGCTAAACCGCCACACACCAAGCGGCTTATCCGGGCCGGCTCGTTTAAGGAATTTCGTCCAAGATGGTCGATTGGATCGGCGGAAGTGGCGGCACATCGCGAGGGATGGGTGGCAGCACGAGCGGAGTGCCTACCTGATTGGCTCCCTGGATCAGTCCGATCGAGAGTTGCGGTCCGAGGGTCATCATGGCGCCGCTCCACGCTTGACCGGTGGTCGGATTGCGGAAATTAAACGATTCGAAGTTGTTCCCGAAATTGTACACGTAGCCTTCCGTGCCTTGCGTATCCAGATACAGATTTCCCGGCCCCACCAAACCAAAAAGGGGCGCAACCCCGCCGCCGAACGCGCGCACACCGGATACCGACTGCGCAGCGGCTGTGGACGTCAGCATGAGAATAATCGTGATTGCTATGATCGGCGCCATAGGAATCCGCATGCCCAAGCTCCATTTGTCTTTGGACAGATAAATCAAATTGTGGTAGTACCGACTTGTATTCGCCCTATAGTAAGCGCCATTCAGGCTTTCTTCAAGGGAGTCCAGCATGCACGGACAGCATCGGGTAGGCGTGCTTTGTCTCATGATCACGATGAACGTGCTCTTTTACTCGGCAACCGGCTGGGCGCTGGACGCGAGCAAAACTGCGTCCGGTGAACCTCGCGAAGCCATCTCGCTCACGGATGCCGTCGTGAAGGCGCTGCAACACAATCTCGATATCAACATCAGCCGCCAAACCAAGGAGAGTCGCCTGGCCGATATTATCATTGAGCAGGCTAAATTCGACCCCACCGTCAGCTTCAACGGCCAATATAACCGGCAGGTTTCGCCCTTGAATCGACCGGTGCTGGGTTTTACTGGAGCCAACCTCAATGAGATCACAAAATTTGATCAGAACGTGTGGAGCGCGACGGCCGACATCACACAGAATCTCTATACCGGCACGAACTTCGACTTGAACTATAGTCCCCAGCGTACGTTCGTCGGCGGCCCTAATACCTTCTTGTTCAACCCGGGGTACACCGGCGGCTTGGCCTTCACGGCGACCCAACCGCTCCTCAAGAACTTCGGCATCGATATCAATAAGACGTTCATCTACATCGCCCAGAACAATGCGACGGTGGAGCAGCATGTGTTTCTCGACCGCGTCATGACGGTCATTGCGAACGTGGAACAGACTTTTTGGGAAATGGTCTTCGCAAACGAGAATCTGAAGGTAGCGCAGGCGGCATTGAAAGCGGCGGAGGAGCTCTTGGCGACCAACCGCGCCAAAGCCAAGGCCGGTGTGATGTCGATCGTCGATGTCCTGCAAGCGGAAGCCGCCGTTGCCTCCCGCATTGAACAGATTCTGATCGCGGAAAAAGCGATCCGAGACCAGGAAGATCTCGTCCGTCGCTTATTAAATCCCGGGGAGGAAGAGCTTCGCCAGGATTTGCGCCTCGTGCCGACGGACCAGCCGGTCACGGCGCTGGAGCCTTTGAGCCTGCAAGAGGCCATCGATATCGCGATCGAACGGCGGCCCGAGGTTTTGCAGGCAAGCAAGAACATCGACACGAGCGAGTTGAACGTGAAATTCGCCAAGAACCAGCTCTTACCGACCCTGTCGGTCCAGGGAACGATGGGCCTGGCCGGCCTGGGATCCGACTACAGCGATGCTTTGCAGCGCAATCTCGGCGGCGAGTTCTATAATTACGGCGCAGGCCTGGTCCTCAGCTACCCGCTTGGGAATCGTTCCGCCTACAGCACATACAACAAGCGGCAGCTTGAAGCGCGCAATGCCCAGTCCACCCTGCAAAGCGTTCGGCAACAAATCATTGTCGGCGTCAGAGAAGCGGTCCGCCGCGTGCAGACGGACTTCAAGCGCATTGAAACGACCAAATCCGCCCGTATCATGGCGGAGAAACAGCTTCAGGCGGAACAAGAGCGGTTGAAGGTCGGTCTCAGCACGACTCGTTTTGTCCTCGATTTTCAGCGCGACTTGGCAACCGCTCAGGGGAATGAATTGCGCGCGATCGTGGATTACAACAAGTCTTTGTCCAATCTGGCACGAAATAAAGCTACGACTCTGGAACGATATAATTTGCAGCTGCAATAGCGTCGCATGAAGGGGCCGGCAGGTTCGTCTCCTTCGCCTCCCGCTCTTCCCGAACGTGCAAGAAGCCTCGTTCTCCTCCCCATCTTCTCCACTCTCTTCTTCTATCTGTCGCCCCGCGCGGTGCAGGACAATGTTTTTGTACAATTTCTACCGCAAGCCTTGTCGTACGTGGGACTCCTCGCATGGGGAAGTCTGAACGGCTGGCTCATTCGGAGGCTCGGCCTTCAATCAGACGGTTTGGCATCCGGACTCGCCTGGGGCGCGGGCGTCGGCGTGACGCTTGGGGCGATCAATACTGTCGTCATTCTCAAGGTTGTGCCGTGGCTTGGATACGACATCATGTTCCTCACGCAGA
>DASSBQ010000382.1:0-3286 GCA_035698625.1 Nitrospiraceae bacterium | reverse complement strand
TCCACCTGACTGGCCACGGCTGAGACGGTTCTGGGGCTATAGCGCGCCTCAGCGCGCAAGGATTCGTCCATCCAAATCAGCAGCGGAGACGCAAAGTGGCCGACTTTTTTCTCAAACTCCGTGTCCCCCACTGCTTCGTGCCGCCCGTGATCGCCGAGGATAAACACGACGGTGTCGCGAAGCAGGCCATCCCGCCGCAGTTCCGTGAACAGCCGCTCGAGATGCACGTCGGTGTACCGCAGGGCGCCGACATACTTGTCGGGTAATTGGAGCAGCGCCCGCACATCCGGATGATCAGGCACCGCACCAAAGGGATGATGGGTCGCCAAAGTCAGGGTTCCCAACATGAACGGCCGCGAAGAAGCCTGGAGCTCCTCTACCCGCTCGCGGAGCAGCGTGAACAGCGCGCCGTCCGATATCCCCAGACCGATCCGCTGCGCATTGGGCGGAAAATCGCTCTCCGACACCAATCGTTGCAGGCCGTTTCGCGCCATGAACGTCTGCAGCCGGTTGAGATCCCGATGCTGGCCGATCACCATTTCGGTCCGATATCCATGGCGTTGCAGCAGTGAGGGAAGGCAGGCGTAATCGTGCGCGTAGCGCGTTTTCATCGCAGCCGCGCCGTGTCGCGGGTAGTAGGAACAAAAGGAGGCGAACAGGCCCCTTGAGGTCTGCACTCCGTTCGAAAAAAAATTCTCGAAATAGAGACTCTCCGCTTTCAGGCGATCCAGGAACGGCGTACCCGGCGTCCCGTCATACGTGCGGCCGAGAAACCGGCGGTCGAGACCTTCGATAAAGATCAGGAGGACATTCGCGGGCCGACCTAATCGGATTGCCTGAGAATCGATCGGCGCGTCCTTGACAAGGGGAAACCGTGCATCAAGAAATCGCCCGCCCGCTCCGATCAGCGACCGCGCCGTCTTGAGAGCATCGTCCGGCGGAAGCACATTCAGGTCGGTCACCTTTGTCGTCCCGTCTCGCGAAACAAGCGAGATCCTGAGCGCTTCCGAAGCAAACAACACCGGATTCTGGGCCAAGGTATAGTATACGGTGCTGCCGATATTCGCGATGCGAATACCGTATGGTCCTTGATGGTGAAAGCCCGTCGCCCCGGCCACCAGGCAGAGACCGAAGGTAGCATTGACGCGCAAGGACGATACCGGCTGCCAGCGGGCCAACGTCGGGACCACCCCCTTGGTAAACACCCACCACCACACGCCGATCGCAAGCGCCTGCAAGAGGAGAAATTGCGCGACCCGTCCGCTCCATTTCCGCCAATCTCCCAATTCCGCGCCGGTCTGTTGCGCGGCTTGTTGATGGGTCTCTCCGATCTCCGGCGTCCGGCTGACAAGGTCACCAACGTATTCAAGGAAGACAAAGTCCAGGTGCTGCTGGTTAAATCCGTAATACCCCATGTCGGCGAACAGCAAGATGAGCAGGAATCCGGCCAGCGTCAGACCGCCGGCCCGCAAGCCGCGCCGGTAGGCCGAAGGAAACGGCGACGGTTCCTTGCGCCATGCCGCCCGTCCTTGCCAGGCAAGGAAGTAGACAGCTCCCATCAACGCGGCCATGGCCAGCGCGATTGTGGCCACGATGAAATCACCCCGCAATCCGATCAGGAAGGTCTGCGCCAGCAGAGCCAGCGAGGGCGCCTCCTGCTCCGCCGCCTCTTTCAACAAAAACAGCCGCTGAGCCGATTGCACTACCGTGAAAAGGATCCACCAGAACAACAGTTGTTGCCGCACCGATGGTCCGGCGTCCGATTGCCTGGGGCTCATCCGGCGGCCACCCGTTCGTAGACCCGTTCCAGTTCATCCACCATGCGGTCGATCGAATACGACTCGACGACCGTCGCGCGCCCCTGCCGCCCCATGCGGGTGCGAAGAGCAGGATCATCCAGGAGTTGGCCGATGCGGGCGGCCAGCGCATCCGCATTCCGCGGGGGCACAATGAACCCCGAATCCCGGTCCCGCAGGACGTCCGGGATGGAGCCGGTCGTCGTGGACACGACCGGCAGGCCCACTGCAAGCGCTTGCATGAGGACCTGAGGAATGGTGTCTCCCTCAATCGTCGGAATCGCAAAGACATTCAGCGACCGGAAGACGTTCAAAAGGTCGTCGCGGAATCCGAGCAAGAGCACTTCTCGTGTCAAGCCGAGCCGTTCGATCTGCGCTCGAATCACCGGCTCCTCCGGCCCTTCACCGACGATGAGGAATGTCACGTCCTGGCGCTGTTTCAGCACATGCGCCGCCGCCTCGACAAAATAGAAATGTCCCTTGTAGTCCCGCAAGTAGGAGATCAGCCCGACCAGCAAGTGGTCACGTGGCAGCCCCAGTTCACCGCGGATATCGCGATCCGGTTCGGCCGGTGAAAACACGTCCACATCCAACCCGATCGGAAACGCCACGACCCGGTCCGCCGCCATCCCGTCTCGCTCTATCAAATCCCGTCTCGTCCTCTCGCCCCCGGTCACGATCACCATATCCAGAAGCCGGCGGTACAAGAGCTGGGTGGCGGCGCTATTGTTGAGCGGGGCGGAAATATGCCGGGTGCGGATCACTTTGGGACGAGGCTGGACCAGCCGGGCGGCCAGGCTGCCGATCCAGCTATCACGGGAACTGTTCACGTGAAGAATCGCCGGCCGCTCCCGGCGCAGCAAGCGGCTGAACCGGCTGATCGCGAGCGGATAGCGCCATCGCTGCATGCCCACGGGCTGGACCGGCAGCTGCCGCTCGACAGCCATCTGATGAGTGGGGCTGTTCGGTTCTAGGATCAAACGCAGGTGATGTCCCCGCTTCAGCAGCCGCTCGGCATGAAGCAAGACAGCGAGTTCCTGCCCCCCGACCGTTGTGCTGGATTCTGCAATGAGAATGTTCACGTGGATGACGGCGCCAGATGTTGTTTCGCCCGATCCCGAATTGCCTGGACCACCTGTTCGGGAGTTACGCCGGTCAGGCACGCCATGGGAACGGTGTAATGGCACCGCCGCTTGAGGCAGGGTCGACACGGAACGTCATGGGTCAAGACGGTATGACCCGCGCCGTATGGACCTGTTCTCATCGGGTCGGTCGGGCCGAAGAGTGCCACCGTGGGCGTTCCGACCGCGGCCGCGACGTGCATGGGTCCGGAATCGTTGGTGACCAGCGCGGCTGCCTGCCGGAGTATTATGGGAAGCAGTCCTACCTCAGTTTGTCCGGTTAAATCAACCGAGTTCACCTGCATCATGGATCGGACACGAGCCGAATCCTGCCTCTCGGATGGCCCGCCGATAAAGACTACCGGCCCC
>DASSBQ010000381.1:0-3713 GCA_035698625.1 Nitrospiraceae bacterium | reverse complement strand
GGCCGGGACCTGAAAGCAATATTCGGCCAACGCGATCAGCCAGCTAACAAGAATGGCAATCCATAACGGGGATTGTTTGTATTTCAAGTGTCCATACCAGGCGAAGGTCATGAAGATGTTCGAAACGGTGAGCAGGGCGACGGTTTGCATAGACTTCCTTTCGATAGAGCAAATAGCCGATAGCCGTTGGCCTATGCTCCTTAACTCTCATAGTCCGTACTTCGCTATCAGATTACGTCCTGAGGCTCAAAACACATAACCAATTTCCGTTACCGGCAGCCGTATGCCGATGCTTGGAGGACTACCCTCATAAACCAGAACGCCTGTTTATCTTCATCTAAGTGCGCCGTCCGGAGACTTGCCTCATCGGAGTCGAAAGTCGAGGGGGTGTCGCCATAGCGGAAAATCAGAAGGCGAGAGATGTAGGGGTGCGCGATGGGAGGAATAACGAGCATCACGTTTGCGCACGCCGCCGAGATGTGGGGCGACCGGACCGGGGGAACCGCAATTACACTTCAATCCCTTTCTCGTCTTGGCTGGAACGGATGCGCGCAGGGGTTTGGCCGTGGCGCTAATGAAAGTAAGCGAGCCTACGGCCGACAGCGGAGCCGTTCCGGTGGTCCGTAAGGCGAAGCGGGACTACTATCCCAACCGGGATGGTTCATGCGACCTGTCGCATCACGGCCAACACCGGCTGGGCGCACCGTTCGTCAGCCAAGCCGTACCCTTCTACAGCAGTCAAGCGAGGCCTCTGGGAACGTGGCAACGCTGATGCTTGAGGCGCCTGATGGACAAATCCGATGGGTGCCGGTGTTGCCTCATACCCCTGCTTCTTTCAGCACCTGTCCCGTATAGGAGCGTTTGGATTTGGCGATATCTCGCGGCGGGCCCTCGACGACGATCTCTCCTCCGCGTTCGCCTCCCTCCGGTCCAAGATCGATGATCCAATCCGCGTTGCGGATGACATCGAGGTTGTGCTCGATCACCAGAACGGTGTTTCCTGCTTCGACCAGCCGATTGAGGACGTCCATCAACCGCTGGATGTCGGCGAAGTGAAGACCGGTCGTCGGTTCGTCGAGAATGTACATGGTGCGGCCGGTCGCCCGCTTGGACAATTCGCGGGAGAGTTTCACGCGCTGCGCTTCTCCTCCGGACAAGGTGGTCGCCGACTGGCCGAGCTTCACATAGTGCAACCCGACGTCATGGAGCGTCTGCAATTTGGCCTTGATGTGCGGGATATGTTCGAAGAATTCGAGGGCGTCATCCACCGTCATGTTCAAAATGTCCGCGATGCTGCGTCCCTTATGCTGGATCTCCAATGTCTCCCGGTTGTACCGCTGCCCTTTGCATACTTCGCAGGTCACATAGACGTCGGGGAGGAAGTGCATCTCGATCTTGATGAGGCCGTCTCCCTGGCAGGCCTCACAGCGGCCTCCCTTGACGTTGAAACTGTAGCGGCCCGGCTTATAGCCGCGCACCCGCGACTCCGGCAGATTGGAAAACAGATCCCGGATAAAGCTAAACAGGCCCGTGTACGTGGCAGGATTCGAGCGAGGAGTCCTGCCGATCGGTGATTGATCGATGTCGATCACTTTGTCGAGCGCGTCCGCGCCCGTTAATTCCTTACATCCGTCGATCTTGGGCTTCTTGTGGTAGAGCAACTGCGAAAGGGAGTGAAACAACACTTCGAGCACGAGGGTGCTCTTGCCGGATCCCGACACCCCGGTGACGCAGGTGAGCAGTCCCAACGGGATGCGCGCCGTAATGCCTTTGAGATTGTGCTTACGCGCCCCGATGACACTCACATAGCCTTTGGCCTTCCGCTCCCGGTGCGGCAGGGACACCATCTGCTCGCCACGCAAGTATTGGCCGGTGAGGGATGCGGGGGTCGCCATGATCTCCTGAGGCGTTCCTTGGGCGATAATGGCGCCGCCGTGAGTTCCGGCTCCCGGTCCCATATCAAGAATATGATCGGCCGCGGCCATCGTCTCGGCGTCATGTTCAACGACGACGACCGTATTGCCGAGATCCCGAAGACGCAGGAGCGTTTGTAGTAATCGGCGATTGTCCCGCTGGTGCAATCCGATGGACGGCTCATCCAAGATATAGAGGACGCCGACAAGGCCTGAGCCGATTTGGGTGGCCAGCCGGATGCGCTGCCCTTCGCCGCCGGACAGCGTCGCCGCCGCTCGATCCAGGGTGAGATAGTCCAGGCCCACGTTGACCAGGAACCCCAGCCGCTCTCGGATCTCCTTCAGAATCCGCTGCGCGATGACCAGTTCCCGATCCGTAAATTTCAGTCCTTGAAAAAATTCAGCGGCGGCGCGGACTGAGAGCCGCGTCGCGTCGGCAATCGACCGGTTGGCGATTTTGATCGAGAGGCTTTCCGGCTTCAGCCGCGCACCATGGCAGGCGCTGCAGAGTTCCAGCAAGGTGAAATCTTCATCCTCTGGACAACCGGGTGTCACCGCATAGCCGATGCCGTCGCAGGACGGGCAGGCGCCGTGCGGGCTGTTGAAGGAAAAAATACGGGGGGTGACCTCCGGATAGCTCACGCCGCATTTGATGCAGGCGAGCTTGTCGCTATACAGACGACTGCGTCCGTCTTCGGTCAGGACCCCCACGAGGCCGCCCGTCAATTTGGACGCCCCTTCGACCGAGTCGGCCAACCGTCGAGCCAACGCATCGCCCGATTTCATGACCAGGCGATCGATGATGATTTCAATCGTGTGTTTCTTCTGCTTGTCCAGCGAAATGTCATCGCCGAGATCCATGATCTGGTTGTCAATCCTGGCCCGCACATAGCCGGCGCGACGCATCTCGAGCAGTTCTTTTCGATATTCGCCCTTGCGGCCCCGGATGATCGGCGCCGTGATTTGGAATTTCGTGCCTTCCGGCAATTCCCGGATGGCATCGACCATCTGCTGGATCGTCTGTGCGGTGATCTCTTCCCCGCATTGATGGCAAAACGGACGGCCCACCCGGGCAAAGAGAAGGCGCAGATAGTCGTAAATCTCGGTGACGGTCCCGACCGTGGAGCGGGGATTGTGGCTGGTGCTCTTCTGTTCGATCGAGATGGCGGGCGAGAGTCCTTCAATGGAATCGACGTCCGGCTTGCCCATCTGTTCGAGGAACTGCCTGGCGTAGGCCGAGAGCGATTCGACATAGCGGCGCTGGCCCTCGGCGTAAATCGTGTCGAAGGCCAGAGAGGATTTTCCGGATCCGCTCAAGCCGGTAATGACGACCAGCTTGTCGCGCGGGATCTCCACGTCGAGATTTTTGAGATTGTGCTCGCGTGCGCCCTTGATAACGATGGAGTTGGACATAAAGGTCATGGATTATAACAGAGAGACCGTGGACCTTGGCACCGCTAGACCGACAATATCGCTAATGCCGAGAATAGGGAGTTCAGGCGGGTAGGAAGATCAGGATTCTGCAATAATCTTGGCGATCCGACTTTCTAGGATCGGCAATTTGTTTTGGATGATATCCCACACAATGTCGGCATCGATTCCAAAGTATTCATGAATCAGAATGTCTCTCACACCGGCCATCTTTTTCCATTCTACGGTTGGATACTGAGTCCGGATCTCTTCAGGAATTCTCTTAACTGCTTCACCAATCACCTCGAGATTGCGGATGACCGCGTCAAAGGTCTTTCATCATCGAGAATGTTTTAGAATCGATACCAATGGTAAATCTTTTGATCTTCG
>DASSBQ010000380.1:0-9499 GCA_035698625.1 Nitrospiraceae bacterium | reverse complement strand
AAAAATGTCGCCAGCGAGGCGGTCACCGATACCGCACGCTCGAAGGCCGCGTCGTCCGCGGCCGGCGCGACTGTGGAAAGGATGAGGGTCACGGCCCGTTGATCTTCCGCCTCGGTCTCTTTCAGCATGAGCTTGGAGGTTCGAGCCGTAGTCATCCAATGAATGGCCCGGGAATCGTCTCCCGGACGATATTCGCGGAGATTATAGAGCCCGATGCCCTGCCCTCGGCGAGTCAGGCCTTGATCCTTGCCGATCGCGGTCAGAGTCTGGAGAATTGCAGAAGGCAGCGGCGTCAATTCGGGACAAACAATGATGTCGGTCTTCTCAGGATACGAGGCCTTCTTCTGGAAAAGACCAAATGGAAAGGGTGTCGCGGCTCGGATGCCTTGCAGGCAATAGCGGCCGCGGCGGGAGGCCTCAAGCGTATAGGAGGCGAGGTTCGACGTCCGGGGCCCCAGATACGGCAGATGGACCTCGCGATCAATGTCCCGCCCATTGACCACATCGAAGAGCCGAAGGGAAACGCTCGGCAGGTGTAACTTCTGATTCGAGATCATGACAGAGACCCGAACGGGTTCGTTGGCAAAGATATAGGCCGGCACCTGGCGGCGGAATGTCAGGCGTCGAAGACACAGTTCCGACAAGAGGCCGGATATGACGATCAGGCTCAGCATCATGGCCAGCAGCAAATAGAAAAGGTTGTTCCCCGTATTGATCGCCGCGATTCCCACTGCCAGCGTGAACAGCAGGAACCGCGAGCCTTCGGACGTCAGCCTGGTGGAGCGGCGACAGGACATGCGCCGGAAGAGGTTCCGGAAGGACTGTTCCCAGCCGGTAAGAGGGGGCGACATCCGGTCAAACGGGAACAGGGAGACTCTCAAGCAGGGCGTGCATGGTCTGTTCAGCTTGCTCGAAGCTACGGGATCGGTCGCCTCGAGAGCCGTTCAGCATGATCCGATGGGAAATGACGATCGGTGCCAATTCCTTGATGTCGTCGGGCAAGCAATAATCACGATTGCGAATGAGTGCGAGGGCTTTGGCCGCTTTGCCGAGAGCGAGCGTGCCCCGCGTGCTGGCTCCGAGCATGAACAGATCGCTCTGCCGCGTGGCGAGCACGATAGAGAGCAGATACTCCATCAAGCTGTCTTCCATTCGGACCTTTTCGACCTGGGCTTGAAGGTCCAGGATGTCCTGTGCCGTCAGGACCGGCTGGATCTCATTGGCCGGATGCAATGATTGCGGGCGGTCGAGGACTTTTTTTTCTTCTTCCCGCGCGGGATACCCGATTCTCAGCCGCATCAGAAAACGGTCGAGTTGAGATTCGGGCAGTGGAAATGTGCCGTGATATTCGGATGGGTTCTGCGTCGCGATGACCATAAAGGGCTGGGTCAATGGATACGTCTGATTATCAACGGAAATCTGGGCCTCGCTCATTGCCTCCAGCAGGCTGCTCTGGGTCTTTGGCGTCGTGCGATTGATCTCATCCGCGAGGACGATATTGGCAAAAATGGGGCCCGGCATGAATTCAAATGCCTGCTTCTGGCGATTGAACATCGAGATGCCGACGATATCGGACGGAAGGAGGTCGCTGGTGAATTGTATGCGCTTGAATGAGCAATCCAACGAGCGTGCCAGCGCATGCCCCAAGGTTGTTTTTCCTACCCCGGGCACGTCTTCGATCAACAAGTGGCCGCGCGCGAGCAGGCACACGATCGCCATTTCAATGACCCGGGGCTTTCCCTTGATCACCTTGCCAATGTTGTCCTGTAGCGCCTGAATAGATTGTGAAGCGTTCACGATGGGACGGTTATCGCAAGGAGGCCAAGTTCCGCACCTGGCAGGCTATGGCGAAGTCTAACAGAGGGGTCCCAGACCGTCAATTTTTCGGGCATTTCCGACATGCAGTACAGCCGGGACGCGAGGGTTCAGGGAGCGGACTGTTCCGGCACAAGCGTGAGAAACCACGGAGGCGTTTCCTCCGTCATGCGGTCAAACATTCTTGCGGTACTGCTGGCGGGCATGCCGTGAAAAAAAGCGCCGCGGCGGACGCGCACGTGTCGGAATCGCAAGGCATCATGCTTGCCCCGAGCAGTCGAGGCCGCGGGCGGAATGATGCGGCGCAATTCTGTGATGTCCGCGAGATCGAGTGCGCCTCCGACCGGAAGTCGAGATAATTGCCGATGCACTTCGCCGAACGCTTCGGCCAGGGCTTCAGGCGTGTAAAGTTGATCAGCCGGGCGGGCACGCGGCTCCTCCACCAGCTGGGCGAGCACCTCCCAGAATACCTGAGAGTCGATTGCTCCCAATACACTGAGGCTGCCGCGCGCAGCCATGAGCCGCAAGAGGGCAAGCGGACCTCGAATGTCGAACTTCCATGGAGGGAACAGCAGGTAACGGCCCTGGTGGTGCACCTCCAGAGCTCGTTCTCGCTCGATTTGCACCGTGCGGAACTCGCCTTTGGTGCGGCGAAGATCAGCCTGGATCACGGGGTCGGACAGCCGTGACGGTTCATAGGCGAACGTGGGCGTGGCCGGCGCCCAACAGGTCACCATGTTGTAACGCGGCAGAAGAACATGCGTGCGGTCCAGTTCATGAAAATGGAACATGTCCCGGTCGCCGATGTAGCGGAATTGCAGATGCGGATTCGAGCGGAGACTCGACAACCGCGAAGCATCAGGGTGCAGCGGCGCGCCCAGCCGGGACGAGGGATCGATCCGATCGACGCAGTGCAGCACCAGCGGGATCCCTCGCTGCGACAGTGGAGGACCATACTGAGCCGCCAATTCATCGGCAAAGGAAAGGTCACCGGCGCCGAGGTCGAGCAAAGAAGCGGTCGGCGCCTGGAGCAGCAGGTCAAACGGGTTGTCATGCTTGCGGACCATAGCTTCTACTTCTGACGGCGATAAGGAAGAAGCGATGGATGGGGCAGCTTGTCGAGGCACGAGGTTGAGGAGCAGGCAAAGGGCTCGGAGCCCCTTCGTCGGAGGCAGGCCGGTCAACTGCTTCAACGGTTTCCCGGCAAGCTCCGTCGAGCGGGTCACCTGCCCGCTGCAGAGGGCGAGAGTCAATGCATCCCTGACGGAGCTTGGCCAGGGCGACCCGGACACCGCCTCGCACAGTTTCTGGACGGTTGTTGGAAACTGAGTCGGCTCGACAAGGCGGCGCGAGGCTTCCCATGCTTCCGCGTCGGCCGAGCGCGCCGCCATGACCCTTCGACGGAATTCTTCCAGCTCTTTTATGGATTCCAGATTCATCGATGACACGAGGCAATCAGGGGTGGAACGTGATGGAAGGAAGGTACGGCTGTTCGATGCAGGCAGAGTAATAGGCCTAGGCCATGAGAGTCAAGACGGCGGCTTGCCGGTAAAGAAGGGGTATGTTAGGTACTGATGATGGCTTTCAGCGCGCGCATTGCTCAGCGGGCCTTGGCTGGACGATATCTGTTCCTCCTTTGTCTCTGGTGCGGGGTTGTCGCGGCGCCGGCCTGCCGATCGCTTGAAGCTTCCCCCGGTCAACGTCACGTCATCGCGGCCGATAGTGAATGGAAGGAATGGGACGTGTTGGACACCAAGCGAGGCCTCCCGGTGCAATTGGATCGCTGGATCGAGAGCCTGTCCGGCTACGATATTGTGTATGTGGGCGAGGAACATCACAATCATTCCCATATCGAAGCGGCCCTGAAGATTCTTCGTTCGCTCGTGGACCGGGGACGACATCCGACGCTCGCTCTCGAAATGTTCGGTTGGGACGGACAGGAGGCTTTGAACCGTTATGCCGGAGGCGGGTACGATCAGGCCGATCGCACTGCGTTTGTAACGCAATCGCGCTGGACCCAAAACTGGGGAGGGTCGCTCGAAGATTATGCGCCCCTGCTTGACTTTGCGCGCGAGCACCACCTGATTGTGCGTGCGATGAACCCCCCGAAGTCCTTGATCCGGAGCGTAGTCAAGAAGGGAATAGCCGGCGTGAGAGGTGAGCCCGAATGGAGCCGTTGGGGATTGGACAGGGAGACAATCGTCGATGACCCGCTCTATCGCGAGAAGATCCTTGAACAACTCCAGCAGTGTCATGGAGGGGGAGCGCCTGAAGACTACGAGACTATGTATCAGGCGTCCATGGTCAGGGACGAAGCCATGGCCAAGACTCTTGCGGAGGCATGGGAATCCACGCGCGAGGATGGAACCACTCGCGGACCGATCGTCAGCTATACCGGCGGCGGCCATATCCAATACAAATTGCCTGTTCCCAAGCGGGTGGCTCGCCGTCTGGCGGACCATGTCAAACAGATAACGGTCTATTTGACGTCCTTTGATCCCGCCAGGAAAGCAGAGATCAGTGAAAGTATGAACGAAGGCATCGCCGATTACGTCTGGCTGACCCCATTGGGCCCACAAGGGCCGCCGCGCCGGTGTCGATGATCCGTCGAGGATCGGCGGAAAGAATGGGAGAGGGTGCCTCGCGCTGTCTGCCGACTCGGCGAGGATTCACATTCTGCGAGAAACTTGACAGGGTCGCGATACGACGGCAGACTAGATCGAGAATTCAGAAGCCGCAGTGATCATGTCTGGTGTCTGCAGATGAATGGTAAAATCGCCTGCTCCGCCGAACGACTGAGTTTATTGGATCCGGGCATGATTCAGTCGGTCGTTGAATCGAACGCCTTCCATATCGGAAAACAATACAGCTCCGAGAACCGTGTCAGAATCATCGACGCGAACGATGTCTTCCTCACCGCGGCGGTCATGGGCAATTCAGGATTGTACGAGCAGACGATTCAATTGAAGGATGGGTTTTTGGGGACGCGATGCAGCTGCACGCTGTCCGAACAGCCCTTGTGCCGTCATGGGGTGGCCGCCCTGCTGGAGTATCACCGGTGGTCCAAGCCGCGACCGGCACCTAAAAATCACGAAGCTAAGGCGACTGCAGCCGCCAAAGAGCAGAACCACGAGGTTCCGCCGATTCGCTCGGCGGATGTGAAGTTGAGCGAGCTGACGGTCTTTATCGAATGGATGCAGCAGGCGGCGCGCGCGATTGAAGGGGGCATGGTGGTTCCCGAACAGCCCGGGACGGCAACCGGCGAAGTCGCCTCATGGATGAGGATTATCCGCAATCTCGATGACCGGCGGCGCGAGGGCGAAGAAATTCAGGTTGGGCTGGAGACGGAACTCCAAAGTCGAGAGGCAGCCTTGGCTCGACTTACGCAGCAGTTGGAAACGTCCCTGGATGAGTCCAAGGTCATGCAAGTGACGTGTAAAGATTTGCGACGGGATCTGGCCTCTTATAAAAGCCAGCTTGGCAAGACCGGGGAGTTGTCCCGGCAGTTTGAGCACCTGGATGCGGAGATGCGGGTCATCGCCGGTGATCTCGCCGACAAGAGCGAGAAACTGGCGTTGCTGGCTGCAACCATTAAGAAAGTCATCGTTGCACTCCGGGCCCTGGATAAGCGTGAGTCTTCTCAGTAACGCCCGCCTCTTTCAAGATCGACCCCACATTTTCTCCGCCGCAATATCCTGACGTACGATTGAAAACATGGGGGTTCTGAATAGACCCTTGCGCCTGGCCGATGTCGTTGAGTAAAATGCCAACTTATTTTGGGTTTTCGCCTTCTTTACAGTTTTGTCTATCAAGGGGGTGTGAGCATGAACAGGTTTATGGCGGTTTTCGTCGGAGCACTGGCGCTGTTGGGACAGTCCGTGGCTTTTGCCAATGTGGGTGAGGGGCCGGCGGACTACAGCGGCATCACAGGCATGTACTACACATTGATCGGAATCATCTTGGCGTACGGCGTCTACGACACCTTCTTCAAGAAGAGCTGATCCTCCCTCCAGGTAGTTCACCATCAGCGCTTGTCTGTCCCGATTCAAAGGCCGGATGGGCGCTGATCGGTTTTCGTCCGCTCGGTGGCTCTTCCTCCCGTGATCGGGCGGTCCAACAGCGGTTGCAAGGCCCGCAGCACATTTTCAACCACGATCCGGTATCCCTCAACGGTCGGATGAATGCCGTCCGGTTGATTGAGCCGGCGGTCACCTCCGACGCCGTCCAACAGGAAGGGAATCATCGGCAGATCGTAATGCGTGGCGAGGTCCCGGTACATGGATTCGAACCGGGCCGTGTAGTCTGCTCCGTAGTTGGGCGGGATCTTCATGCCGGCTAGAACGGTGATGATGCCGGCCTCTTGCAGGCGGTCGATGATGGCCTCGAGATTGGCTCGACTTTGCTCGATGTCGAGCCCTCTGAGGCCGTCGTTGCCGCCGAGTTCGAGGATCACGATGTGGGGGTTGCCGCTTAGGATCCAGGACACGCGACGAACTCCGCCTGCAGTGGTGTCGCCGCTTACTCCTGCATTCACGACGCGATAGCGGTATCCCAAGGCATCGAGTCGACGCTGCAGCTGCGCGGGATACGTGTCCTGCGGAGCAACCCCGTACCCTGCCGTGAGACTATCACCGAAGGCGACAATCCTTGGTACAGTGTCTTTATCTTCTGACGTTCCGGCGGAGTCGGAGGCGATGGAAGCGTCGGGCGAAGGCGCCGGACGGGCCTTGGATGCACTCTGTGCGACGTGGATATCGGCCGAGGCATCTTTCGTCGGCGGAGGCGACTCGTCGCCGCAGCCTGCGGCGGCGCATGCCGCAATGATCGTGATCAGGAGCCACAACCGGTCAACCCGAGATGTGCCGTTCATGCAGTGCCTCATGTCAGACAGTATAATATGAACGGTGCCGTTGTAGTCGAGGGGAGGAAACTACCGACAACATGATTGCAATCAACCATATCATGATGCGCTTGACGGCTGGGGGCCATGTGATCAGCATTCTCGATGATGTCACGCTTGCTATTGGAGAAAAGCAACGAGTGGCCATTGTCGGTCCGTCCGGCAGCGGAAAATCTACGTTGCTGGGACTTATCGCCGGACTGGATCGGCCCACATCGGGATCGATCATCATCGACGGCACGGATATCACAAAGCTGTCGGAAAATGAGATGGCGCGCTATCGTCGCAGAAAGATCGGATATATTTTTCAATCCTTTCATCTCATCCCCACGCTGACTGCGGTGGAAAATGTGGCCGTACCTCTGGAGTTGGCGGACGATTCCGACGCGGGAGCCCGCGCCCGGCAATTGCTGGAATCAGTCGGGTTGGGAGGGCGGCTCGACCATTATCCCGTACAACTTTCCGGCGGAGAACAACAACGAGTGGCGATTGCCAGAGCCTTTGCCTGCCGTCCGCCGATCCTGTTGGCGGATGAGCCGACCGGCAATCTCGATACGGTGACGGGGCGGCAAGTGATCGATCTTCTGGAGGGCATGCATCGAGATTATGGTACGACGTTATTGCTGGTGACCCATGACCCGACGCTGGCGAGCCGGATGGAGCGTGTGATCACCTTGCGAGACGGGAAAGTCGAATCGGATTCTTCGTCCGGATCTGACCATGCCGGTGAATCGAATGAATAGATTTTCGTTCAAAATGGCATGGCGTGAGACGAGGGCGGCCTGGCGGCACTTTTTATATTTCATGGCTTGTATTGCTGTCGGGGTCGGAGGGGTGGTGGGTGTTTCGTTGTTTGGCTCGAATGTCGAACGGGCGGTCACTCGGGAGGCCCGCGGCTTGTTGGGCGGGGACATTGAGATTAGGCTTTCGCACCAGCCCGGCGAGCAGGCGGCGGCGGCATTCCTCTCTCTGGAAGAGCGGGGTGTGGTGATCAATCATGCCAGTGAACTCGTGGCGATGGTGTCCATAACCGGGGCGGAGCCATTGGCCGCTTCTGCCAAGACGCAATTGGTCGAATTGAAAGCTGTGGAGAACGGGTATCCGCTCTACGGGACGGTGAGGTACGAGCCTGAAGGGTCTCTAGCCTCGCTGTTTGGGACGAGGGAAGAGGCCGGTTGCGTGCCGACCTGTCATGGCGCAATCGTGCAGGAATCCTTTCTGATTCAGATGGATGTCCAACCTGGCGCGCGGATAAAAATCGGTGATGCCGTCTTCATCGTCGCCGGCGTGATTCAAAAAGAGCCGGACCGTATGGCCAATATGTTCAGCATCGGCCCCAGGATTCTCGTCTCCCAGGAAGGGCTTGCGGCCGCGCAGTTGGTGAAGCCGGGCAGCCGAGTGCGCGAACGATTTCTCTTGAAGATTCCCTCGTCCATGGAGATCACCCCCCTGCTGCATGAATTGCGCGGCCGCTTGACCGGTGAGTCGGCTCGCGTGTCCTCCTATCGGGAGGCGCAGCCGCAGTTGAAGCAATTTCTGGATCAGCTTTCTCAGTACCTCGGCTTGGTCGGACTCACCGCCTTGTTCGTAGGCGGAATCGGTGTGGCTGCCTCGGTGCAGTCGTTTTTGCGGGAAAAGCTGCAGAGCATTGCGATCTTGAAGATCTTGGGCGCGGATACCCGGACGGTCATTTACACCTACCTGGGGCAAGCGCTGGGGCTGGGGCTGGTGGGCAGCTTGGCTGGGGTCCTGGTAGGTATCGCTCTTCAAACCATCCTTCCGGCCGCTGTATCGCGGCTGATCGAGATTAATATATTGGAACAAGTGCAATTTTCCTCCACATTAAGCGTTGGGTCGCTGCTGCCGATTTTCAACGGTATCGGACTTGGCCTGTTGACCACGTTGCTGTTCAGCCTCTGGCCATTGCTGGCCATTCGCGCCATTAAACCGGCCGCCATCTTTCGGCGGGATGTTGAAGGAGCAGAAGGAGTCCGAAATCGAGCCGCCTCGCTGCGCGCATGCTGGCGGTCGACAACGGCGCGCGATCGGCCCCGCCTGGCCGCGGCCATCGGCATCGCTGCCGGACTCGCCGGTCTGTCGATGTGGCAAGCCGGCAGCGTGAAGATCGGCTTGCTCTTCATCGCCGGGCTGGTTGTCGCGGTGCTGCTGTTGATCCTTGCATCCGAGACGCTCTTGGCTCTCCTCCGGCGTCTTCCCGCGGCCCGATCGGTTACGGTGCGGCAGGCCGTCGGCAACATCGTCAGGCCGGGAAGTCAAACGGTCACCGTGATGATGTCCATCGGCATCGGGGTGATGGTCATGGTGACGATCGGAATGATCGAGCAGTCGCTGGTGAGCCGGGTGCAGGAGAACCGGCCGACCGATGCGCCGACCTTCTTTTTCATCGATATTCAACCGGACCAAGCGGACGCCTTCAGAAACCTGCTGCATAAGGAAACGGGAACGGTCTCTCCCGCTCTGACGCCGCTCGTCCGGTCCCGCCTGCGGGCAATCAACGGCCAGCCCGTCACGACCGAGATCGAGCCGGAAGGGCAACCGGAGGAGCGGAAGGAGGATCGGCGGAAGAATTGGTATATGACGCGCGAGTATGTGCTGACATTTTTGGACCAACTTCCGAAGGACAATGTCGTCGTGAAGGGAAAGTGGTGGGAGCCGGGCGAACAGTTCACGAAGCCGCTTGTCTCGATGGAAGAGGAAGCGGCCACACATCTCGGTTTGGAGATTGGTTCTGCCGTGGAATTGGAGATTCAAGGCGTCGCGCTC
>DASSBQ010000379.1:0-5715 GCA_035698625.1 Nitrospiraceae bacterium | reverse complement strand
GTACTGGTGGCGCACGATTTCCTGATCCGGTGTATTGGGATGCCTACTATGTCAACGAAGCAGGATATGTGGGAGAGCTACAGTGCACGGTATCCACTTTAAGAGCGCTTCATCCTGACTGCGAATGGGCAGGGCCGATTGATCCGCCAGCGACCATTTAGGCACATTCACCGGTTCAATGTGCCGCCCTTTCAATCCTTTTCAATAAACAGTCGCGGCGATTACTTTACATACGATTAACTTCAGTTTTATGCAGCTGTTTCAGCCGCGGCCTACACTGTGGTCACATTTATCAAGAGGTGCACGATGGAGATGACCAGCAAGCATAGCACTCGTCCCTTGCGAAGCCGAACTCGTCAGCTTGAGAGTCTGCGCCGGCAACTTCTCAAGGCCAGAACCTCATTACTCGATCAAGCGCTCGATACGTGTCAGCGATCATGTGATCAAGGTCCCCGGCGGATCCCATCGACCTCGCGGTCGATGTACAGGAGGAAGCGTTTGGCGACCTCCTCACAGATCGCGCCTATGCGAAGTTGCAGCAGATTGAGCAGGCCCTGCCTCGAATACGCGGCATCATACGGTGTATGTCGAGATTGCGGCGAGAACATCCCCGTTCAACGGTTGAAGGTGCAACCAGAAACGATCTACTGCGTGGAATGTAAAGAGCGTATTGAACATTCATCCAGCCTGCGCGGGATGCATCGTCGGTCATAACCCGGGAATTTTCCTCCATCATGCGACGACTGTCTGAGCGGCCTCGGGAGTTGAGCTGCGGTGCCTCCCGCACCTCTCTCCCCAACTCGTTCCTCCCCCCATCAAGAGGAACGAGTTGCCCTTTCCTTGGATCATTGCGCTGCCTTGTTGATGGAAGCGCCAGAATAGCAGCGTCAGAATAGACCCATGCGGGAGCTGAAGGACACTGTCAGCCGTGTTGGGCGGGAGGCTCAGGTGCAGTCGAACAGCGGAATGGCAGTCCTCATGCCGCTACTGGATGTCCGATGACAGACCTGCCGAAAAAATATCTGGCATAGCGCGGCTTCAGGCGCGCCAGCGGAAGCAGCGTCAACAGATCGACGCGCCAGAATAGAAGGTGCAAATCTTTGTCCGGCACAGTGAATATGCCGCGCCGAAACGACACATCTATTCAGCGATCGATCTCGATGACCTTTCTGAATGTCTGGAAGATCGGCGGCAGTCCCGGCGAGCGCTTGAGAAAGACCACGGCCTCGATATAGTGCCGGCCCTCATCAAGCCGTGAAAGATCGAGAGTCGCCTTATAGACCGCCTGACCTGTTACTCCCGGATCGGAGTTGCTGAACGACTGAAAACCCGCGAATGCGCCGGACTGGGAGATGGGCGTCCCGATCACATTCAACTGACCATTATCAATCCGGATCAGGGCGTTATCGTCAAGGTCTTCATCCTTCAGAGTCAGCACGATCGTGGCGAAATCGGCGGTCACCCGCTCGATCGGCGTCACGCGCCGAATGCCGTTCGGCACCGAACTGTCCTCAGGCGGAATAATGCCGGCGACCGGGGAGATAGTGAAGGGCTCTGTCGCTCCTTGCGGCGCTTTAAGGCCCCACATGGCATACCCTCGGCCATCACCGTCATTGGGAATGGTGATATCAGCGCGCCCACCGACGCCGATGACCAGCCGGTTGCTCGCCCGTGGATTCCCCGTCAACTCGATCAAGGTCGTGCCCTCAGGAAAGGACGTTTGGACGTTGCGGTCGGCATCGAACATCCGGTTGTCGTTCAGCCCGACGAGTAGCGCCAGGTCTCGCTCATAGACGTACACATCATCATCCACAAGGCGCGTGACATGGCGTCCCCGGGCATACTCGTTATGAATGTCGACCAACGTCGTGATCCGGTTGCCGAACTCGCCTCCGAGCGCATCCCCGCGACCACGGATTGGAAAATCCCGCTCCACGCCGAACCCCAGCGCATTGAAATACACGATCGGATAGCCGGTCCTGGTCAGAATATGGGCGTAGGCGATGTTGTCCGATTTCGGCGGCGGAGCCAATGCATCATGATTCTGGACGAACGTGACACCGAACGATCCGTCATTGGAATCCCCGTCGATGCGATCAACGCTCGCTTTCTCAAGGTTTCGCATGATCCCGAAACCATCCCCGTCGAAAACGGCCTTCATGGTGTAGTAGAGCGGAAAATCGAGCAAATCTCGATTGCCAAACCCGTCCTTCCTGGCGTAGGAACGCAATAGATCGTTGTCGTTTGCCTCGATCACTTCGCCGAAGCTGAAAGGGGTCGAGCCTCCCGGACCGATCTTGTGAACGGCGGGATCGTAGAAGTCACGCCAAAACCAGTCCGGCACATGCTTTGCCGCGTCGAGGCGGAATCCGTCCACGCCCACAACTTCGATCATCCATTTGCAGTACCGAAGCAAAAGTCCGGCGGCATTCTCTTCGAGGGGATCGCCGGAGGAAGGATGATCCAGATTGAAGCCGGAGGGCGTTCGTCGGTCGGCCGACGTGTTGCCGAGGGAAGCGGGAGAATTGAAATCGATGTCCGGATAGAATTGACGATTTTCCGGCCTCGCCTGCTCTTTGGGAATATTGCGTGTGTCCCCGGCATCCACCGGATGGCGGATGAAGCGGTGATTTTTTTCCTGGGCGATGTCCACTAGACCGTTGACCCGTTCCTTCAGGGTACCGTGCTCGAATGCGCCGTGAAAATCACCATCGATATCGTCCGGCAGAGTAAGGACGAATCCGGGATAGTCTCCGGCCTCGACATACCCCGGTGTTGCGAGATCGTCAGAGGCATTGTGATTGAGCACAATGTCGGCCCAGACCAACAATCCTGCCCGGTGCGCCTCCTTCACGAGACGCTTCAAATCATCGCTGTTGCCATAAAATGTGTCGTCGAGCTGGAATCGATCAAAGACGTCATAACCGACCGACTGGCCTCCTTTCGCCTTGTTGGTCGGCGGCAACCACAGTGCCCCATATCCGGCCATAAAGACATCGGCGATGCGGTCAATCGTCTCCGCATAGGGGCTCTCGTAATATTGAAGAATCGGGCCCTGAGCCGAGACGATCATTGGCATCAATAAGCATGCAAACACTATGAATGCCGAAATCCATCTATGGAAACGGTTGTTCATGAAGCCGTCTTGTCGCATGGCGATGTCTCCCTCGCGAAGTCATCCGGATCTATCGACGAAACAGTATCCGTTAAACATTGCATCCATTCGATTTGTTCTCACCGCTCAACCGTGACGCAGCTACAGATTGCCCTACTCCGCCTTCGAAACAGCAAAAGCAATGCCGACGCCGACAATGGCGGTTGCATATCCCAACAGCAGGAGATGTAAATAATGGGGGTTTCGCGGAACAAATGGCAGGAATCCATCAGCGTATCTCACTGCGTACTGAGTATCTGTTTGATACGCGAGCCAGAACAAATCGCTGCTCACGACACGTCTATGAATGTCTTGAGGGTCGGCGACCTCCATCCTGTGTATCTCTTTCGATAAACCTGGTTGCTTTTTCAGATACACAGGGGTCGCCTGACCTTAAGTTCCACAAAATACTTCTTTTAGTATCGTGCCAAAAAGTAACGGTTGCCTCTTATCGATCATTCGGGCACATGCCTTGCTGGTCCATTAGCGTCCATGTAACCGCGAGCAGCCTGGATGGATGAGCAACGGGTCTGATCGTATAGAAAAACAATAGGGCTACTTATTTTCTTACGAGTAGCTTAGAACGCCACGGGGAGGATGCCATGGATCGTGAGTATTTTGTGCGCGGAGAGCGGAAAACGGTCGAGCAGGTCGAGAACGTCAGTGCCATCAGGGTAGCGCCGAATGAACGAGGCGAAGCCCGCATTGGGGTGAGCGACTTCGGTACCGCGGCGCCTGTCGCAGAGGTAGGTATGCCGGAGGACACACTGAAGGCATTCGAAAAGGCGCGGTGGCTGTTCGTCAAGCCCTCGCGCGAAACGATGCGTGCCCTTGATGCCCGCGAATCGATGGAGAACACCGAGGAGGCCGGCAAGGTTGTGCGGCGTCCGAACGGTCGCTTCGCAGTCATAACTAGACGGCTCAATGTCCAGCTCAAGCCCGATATTTCCGCGCAAAAGGCTGAGCAGATATTGAATGAAAAGGGTTTGCGGCTTCTGACGCGGCTTCGCTATGCGCCCAACCTCTTCGAAGTCGACACGTTGGTCCATGCCGATGCGCTGGCCGCATCCGTCGAGCTTAGTTCGGATCCGCGCTTCACGCTTGCCGAGCCCACGTTCGTCGAACATGTGCCTGTCCGATTGAAACCGAGCGATCCTCGCTTCGTCGACCAGTGGCAATGGGCGAACACCGGCCAAAGCGGCGGCACTACTGGAGCGGACGTAAAGGCGGAGGCGGCGTGGGATCATACTCGCGGCGCCGGCATCCGGGTGGCAGTGATTGACAACGGATTCAATGTGGCGCACGAGGACCTTCAGGCAGGCGTTGTCGGAGTGTCGGGATTTTTTCAAGACAAGAGCCCAGATCCAGTCGTATTCGTCCAGGGCGTCGCCGGTATGCCGGGCAGCAACCACGGCACCTTCTGCGCCGGCATGGTGGGGGCGCGACACAACAACACGTTTGGCGGCTGCGGCGCAGCGCCCGAATGTGAACTGATGCTCATTGCCTGCCTCGGTGATCAGGTAGGCACGCAGACCACGCTGGCGCGGGCGGTGGCCTACTCGGCTGATCCCTCCAAAGAGATGCCTGGCGCTAATCCCGATGACGGCGCCGACATCTTAGTGTCCAGCCTGGGCCCGAATGGAGCAGACTGGGATCTCACCGTCACGCTGCAGCTGGCCATTGAATTCGCCGCCGGAAACGGTCGAAATGGCCGCGGGATGGCAATTTTTTGGGCAGCCAGCAATGGCAACAATGTGGATGTAATGAAGGACAAAGTCGTATCCCACCCGGACGTCATCGCCGTCGTGCGTTCCACCCGGATGGATCTGGAAGACAATGCTGCTCGCGGCCCAGAAGTCGAACTCATCGCTCCAGGCGTCGATGTGGTCAGCACGACGGGAGGCGGCGGGTATGGCAGCAGCACAGGCACGAGCTTCGCCGCACCTTGTGCGGCTGGCTGTGCCGCACTTGCCTTGTCGATGAACCACGATCTCACTCGCGACCAATTGCGCACGATCATGCGCTCGACCGCTGATAAGATCGGCGGAGTCGTTTATGACGCAGCCGGACACAACGACGACTATGGCTTCGGCCGAGTGAATGCCTATCAGGCAGTATTACGTGCCGCGGAATCTGTCCATACAGAAGTCGCACGGAATGACATTGCGCTGGTGCGGCAGACGCCCGGCTGGAATACCATCCCCGTCGCCTTCTCGAAGGGCGATGGCACGTGGACGATCACCAACGGCGCGGCGCCGGACTTCATTGCGAGCTGGGCGAATCAGCCCGGCGTGCGCGTCGTGACAGGCGACTTCAACGGCAATGGTCTCACCGATATTGCGCTGGTGCGGCAGACGCCCGGCTGGAATACCATCCCTATCGCCTTTGCCCAGGGCGACGGCACGTGGACGATCACCAACGGCGGCGCCCCCGACTTCATTGCGAGCTGGGCGAATCAGCCCGGCGTGCGCGTCGTGACAGGCGACTTCAACGGCAATGGCCTCACCGACATCGCGCTGGTGCGGCAGACGCCCGGCTGGAATACCATCCCTATCGCGTTT
>DASSBQ010000378.1:0-4545 GCA_035698625.1 Nitrospiraceae bacterium | reverse complement strand
CGAAGAATACCAACTGGCTCTTCGTCACCTGCGGATTGACGAATCTGGACGTGGCTCGACGGCACGTCTTGGCGGGGACGTAAGGGGCGTATATTCGAGCGGCGGGAGAGGGCAGCACGACGGCGGACGAACCCCGACAAGCCGCTCCCGGACAATCTCAATTCCATACGTTGTGCCCCCTTGTTGACCAACTCATGAGCAGGCTTCTCAGTGTGAACTCGAATTAATCAGACGTTCCCTAAGCTCAGATAGGTGGTTTCCTTGATATACATGCTCAGCGTTGTAGAGTGGAGCTACTAGAACAGCTATACGGAGCTTGTCCTTTTTCTCCTTTTCAGTATTGATCTGCAATTTGTAGTCCTGCTCAAGATCACAGTCTTGGGTAAGCACTATGACTAAAGGAAACTGTATTCTTGATACCTCGATAATTCCTTCCTTCTCGATGGCATATTTCAGGCCGTCAACCTGTCGAATAATGTCGCCTTGAAAGACCCTTTTAGCATCTAGCTTGTCAGCTTGGAGGTTTATGCTCGATGGTCGTACACCAGAGTTATGCGTGAAGTGACATCGCGGGCAAGACGTACTGACGTACGTGCTGGAGAATCGAGCGAGGCCCGACTGCCGGTGGCTGTCGCAACAGGCAGCGGCAGATCGGAAACCCCCGCATTCTGATGTAGGGGATGGGGGAGCCGCACAGTCTTCAACGCTTCTCTCACCTTGGCTGGAACGGATGCGCGCAGAGGTTTGGCCGTGGCGATAAATAAAGCAACAACGGCCACGGCCGACAGCGAAGCCGTTCCGGTAGTCCATAAGGCGAAGCGGTGCGGTTGAACCCAAACCGGAATGGTTCGAAAGATCCTCGCATCACGGCCAACACCGGCTGGGCGCACCGTTCGTCAGCCAAGGCCCCATCTCTCTACAGCAGTTCGGCGAGGCAGCACAGGAACGACACGCACAATTCTGGTGGTATGAAGCGGTGTTTATCCCGTCGCCAAGAACCAACGAGAAAATCGCAGAAACACTGGATGGACTTCTCCGTGAGCCTCAATAACAATAAAACGATAAAGAGGCTCACGGCCCACACGAAGTGCGGTTTGGAGGCGCCGGGCGGGTTCGAACCGCCGCATCGCAGTTTTGCAGACTGCTCCCTTAGCCACTTGGGTACGGCGCCACTGGAAGGATAGACAACCGGATTATAAAAGGGGGACCTTGCAGAACTCAACCGCCGGGAAGGCGCGGAATGAAAATACTAAGGGCGAAATATGGGATGGCAAGACCACAGAATCAGCGCTGCTGCGGCAGCACCGGAATGTCCCGCACGATTGTGGAATCCTGGTCGGGCGAATGGCCGATCGGTTCCCAGCCCGCCTCTACATGGCCGTTCTGCGATGCCGATGAACTCTCGGGCGAGGCGGCTTCCGCTTCTTTTTCCTTGGCGAGAATCTCAACTTCCTGGATCAAAGTGTCCATGAGTTCTTCCATGGGCACCTTGCGTATCAGCTTGCCCTTCTTAAACAGAATGCCTTTGCCTTCGCCGCCCGCGATACCGATATCCGCTTCCTTTCCTTCGCCGATGCCGTTCACGACACAACCCAACACCGACACGTTCAACGGCGTCTTGATGTGGCCGAGCTTCTTTTCCAACTCATTGGCCATCCGGACCACGTCGATCTCGACCCGTCCGCAGGTCGGACAGGCGATCACATTGATCCCGCGATGCCGGAGTTCCAACGACTTCAGAATCTCAAAGCCGACCTTGACCTCCTCCACGGGATCAGCCGCCAACGACACGCGCAGGGTATCGCCGATGCCCGACGACAACAGCCATCCAAGCCCGATAGCCGATTTGACCGCGCCCGTCATCGCAGTCCCGGCTTCGGTAATCCCGATATGAAGCGGATAATTTGATTGATGCGCGAAGAGCCAATAGGCGTCGATCGCATGGTGCACGTCCGAGGCTTTCAACGACACTTTCAGGTTCGTAAAGCCTTCATCCTCCAACGCATGCACGGCGTTGAGCGCCGACTCCGACAGAGCCTCCGGTGACGGCCAGCCATATTTATCGAGCAAGGGCCGCTCCAGAGAACCGCCGTTGACACCCACCCGCAGCGGAATGCCGCGCTCGTTTACCGCCTTGAGCACCTCCTGAACCTTCCACCAGGCGCCGATATTCCCGGGATTGATCCGGACGCAATCAACCACCTGTGCGGCCTTCAACGCCAACCGGTGATCAAAATGGATGTCGGCGATCAAGGGCACGGACATCTGCGCCTTGATTTTCGGCAGCACCGCCGCTGCTTCCTCATCGGGCACCGCCACCCGAATAATCTCGCACCCGACCGCTTCAAGCTGCTTGATCTGCTCCACGGTCGCCGCGACGTCACGCGTATCGGTGGAGCACATCGACTGCACGGAGACGGGCGCGCCGCCGCCGATCTTGACCGATCCGACCTGAATCTGCCTGGTTGCTCTACGTGTAATGTGCATGATGTGCGCTTAGATTGTGCTCAAGCTTCTCTTTTGCTGTCGACCCAAACTCTAACTCAGAACTCTCAATTCAGAACTTATCATTCGCGCTTCGCGTCAGCTGCCTTGCTCATCGCCGTGGACTGCTCCACCGGCGAAGGCCGACCACCGTTCCGTCGAGACCGGAGTCTTGCCCAACAGCTCCTTGATGCTATCGTAGATTCCTTCGGCTGTTAACCCGTATCGTTCCCTCAGCAGGTCCTGCGGACCCTGTTCAATATACCAGTCCGGCAGACCGAGAATCTTCGTGCGCAGATGCGTCAGTCCTTCGTCCGAGATCGCTTCCAGAACAGCCGAGCCGAAGCCTCCCATTTTGGCCCCTTCTTCGACGGTGATCAGATACCGGACCCGCTTGCCGACTTCGATAATCAGCTCTTTATCCAGCGGCTTGACGAACCGCGCGTTGATCACGGCGGTGGAAATACCCTCTTGCTCCAGCCGCTCCGCCGCCTTATAAGCCGGCCACGTCGTCACCCCGATCGACACAATTGCCACATCGCTGCCGTCCCGCAACAGCTCGCCTTTTCCAACCGGGATGGCTGCCGGCTGCGCATCCATTGGAACCCCTAAACTGACGCCTCGCGGATATCGCACAGACGCCGGGCCATCATAGCTGAGCGCCGTCTTCATCAAATGCTGCAGCTCGTTCTCGTCTTTGGGCGCCATCACGACCATATTGGGGACATGCCGAAGGAAAGCATAGTCGAACGCTCCGTGATGCGTCGTGCCGTCCTCGGCCACCAGGCCGCCGCGATCGATGCAGAACGTCACAGGAAGATTTTGCGTGGCGACATCATGGACCACCTGATCGTAAGAGCGCTGCAGGAACGTCGAGTACAGGGCGCACACCGGTCGCATCCCCTGCGCCGCCAATCCGGCTGCAAACGTCACCGCATGTTGCTCGGCGATGCCGACATCGTAGATGCGGTCGGGGAACACCTTCTCAAACGCGTTCAGCCCCGTCCCTTCGCACATCGCTGCGGTAATGGCAACGATCCGCTTGTCCTGTTTCGCCAGCTTTACAAGCGTATCCACTGCCAAGGCGGTATAGGTCGGGCGAGCCGCTTTCTTGGCCGGCGCTCCGGTTTCACGCAGGAATGAGGGACAGGCATGGAACCAGACCGGATTGGCGATCGCCGGCTCATAGCCCAATCCCTTCTTGGTAATCACATGCAACAACACCGGACCTTTCATCTTGACCACGTTTTCGAGCGTAGGCAGCAAGTGCTCAAAGTTATGGCCGTCGATCGGCCCGACATATTGAAATCCCAATTCTTCAAAGAGCAGCCCCGGCAAAATAGCTCCTTTGGCCAGTTCCTCGGCGCGCCGGGCGATTTTTTCCATCTCAAACCCGATGTGCGGAATCTTCCTCAGCAATTGACCGGTTTCTTCCCGCACACGGGCGTAAAACTCTCCCGTGAACGTTCGGTTCAGATACGCGGATATCGCCCCCACGTTCTTGGAGATCGACATCTGATTGTCGTTGAGAATCACCAGGAAATCTTTATTGGCTCCCCCGGCATGGTGTAAGCCTTCCAAGGTCATGCCGGCCGTCATCGCGCCGTCGCCGACGACACACAGGACCTTGTACTTTTCCTTCAGTTGCTCCCGCGCCGCGACCATCCCGAAGGCCGCCGACACGCCGGTGCCGGCATGTCCCGCGTTGAAAGTGTCATAGACGCTCTCTTCGCGTTTGCAGAACCCGCTGAGTCCGCCGTACTGGCGCAACGTGTGGAATTGTTCCCTCCGCCCGGTGAGAAGCTTGTGGGTGTAGGCTTGATTGCTCGTATCCCACACGATCTTGTCTTTCGGGGTGTCCAAGAGATAATGGAGCGCCACCGTCAGCTCGACTACGCCGAGGTTGGAAGCGAGATGGCCGCCCACGTTAGAGACCACGGAAATGATTTGTTCGCGAATCTCTTGGCAGAGCTCAGGAAATCGCTCCGGAGAGAGCCGCTTCAAATCAGCGGGGCTGTGTATGGTCTTCAACAATGACATTGCAATCTCCTTGGTAAATAA
>DASSBQ010000377.1:0-2814 GCA_035698625.1 Nitrospiraceae bacterium | reverse complement strand
CGCGCCGGTTCAATCCGCGCAGCCGGCCGCCGCGCCTGTGCCATCCGTAGCACCAAACTCGACACCGCAGTCGACCCCGGCGAATGATTCTTGGATCAGCAGTTTGACGGGGTGGTTGTCATCCTTGTGGGGCTGGCTGTTTCCTTAAGGGGCCGACCCGGCGGCGCAGAATACGAACCAATCTATCGGTCAGGCGTATCCGCTAGAAGCGAAGCTTGCGTTCTATCCTTACTGATCCTCTTCGCATTTCTTGCAATTCAACGTCGTGCCTAGTCGCTGGGTCCTTCCCTCCTCCGTGAGGACCCATGGTCTCGTCGTCATCGGCGGTTGATGGCGCACATGCTGCCCATGGCCGCACTCGAGATCCGCCACCCAATGGTTCTCTTCATCCTGATGATACCCAACAATTCTACGGATCATTGACCGGACCTTATCCCCTTCCAAGCCGCGATGCACATACTGTAAGTCGTCCGTCGTCCTCATCCCGAGCCCTCGCATCACAGCACCCTCGCGTGCTGGGCTCCTTGAATGAAGCGTTCAATACAATCTTTTATCCCGGCCTTTATGACCAAGCCGCTTGTCGACAAGGCGGTAGATCGCTCTTGCCTGGATTGGCACGCGTGGGAATAGGCCACGGCCCCGCCGCGTCTCACAGTGTAGGATACATGGATCTCAAAGGCTTGGCCATCGGGTCCCTCATAGTCAAAGTAGAACCGTTCGACCGTTCCGGCAATCACAACATTCTCTGTGGTCGCCACCTCATACCCCGAGTGACCGAGCTCGCTCTTCAACGCATTCGTGAAGAACTCACCGATGTTCTGGGACAAGTAGACGACTTCGAGTTCCTCCGCGTCAGCCTGCATTTGCTTCGGCCGCTCGATTCCCTGTTCCGGGGATCGATAATCGAAAGTAGCAACCTGTAGCCGTCCTTGGCCTTTGAGTAGATTCGACGGGACATAATCCAGTGAGATCACGCGAGGGCATCCGGCAACCAACCAGCTGATGAGTAGCAGTAGAGCAGCAACAGAGAATCGGGACACGGGTTCCTCCTCCTGTCACACCCTATTCCTACCCGCGGGTGCGGCCAGAAGGTACCACGTTTCCCAAACATTCTTCTATCGGCGTCACGCTCGCAAGACCGTCGCTCAACTTTCCGCCTATCCGCGGCATCGAGGCGACCACTTATGTTAGACTGGCCGTCGTTCCAGGATTTCCCATCCGAAGGGATGACGTATCTGATGACGAATTCCGAGCTTCACATCGGCTTTGTGGGAGTCGGGCGGATGGGCGCCAATATGGCGCGTCGCCTGAAAGACAAACAGTACCGTATTACGGCGGTGTACGACATAGACCAAGGCAAGGCCGGCGAACTAGCGAAGGAGCTGGGGTGCGAGGCGGCGAACCGGCCCGCGGAGGTCGCCGGCCTGGCGGATACCATATTCACCGTCGTCACTGATGACGAATCCATGCGCCGGATCTATGCCGCCGATGATGCGGGAAGCCTCTTGCGCCATGCCGACAATCGACTCTTCATCAACTGCGCGACCCTTTCGCCCGCTATTCACGAGGAAGTGCAAACACTCGTCGAACGGGCTGGCGGACGGACCTTGGAAGCCTGCATGGCCAGCAGCATCACACAAGCGCGGGAAGGCATGTTATACCTCATGTGCGGAGGACGGCCGGAGACCTTCGAACGGGCGAAGCGTCTGCTGCAGGACTTGAGCGTCCGGTTGCGATACATCGGGCGTGCGGGGGAGGCCTCCAAGGTCAAAGCATTGGTCAATATGGTCATGAACTCCAATACGGCGGCGCTGGCGGAAGGGCTCGGGCTGGGCGCCGCATTGGGCCTCGATCTGACAATGCTGCGCGAGGTCTTCGCCCAGACCGGCGCCCATTCCCGGGTCCTGGAAACGGACGGCGAAGACATGCAGCATCGCGCGCACGATTGTTATTTTTCGGCAGCGCATGCGGCGAAAGATTCCGGTATCGCGCTGGATCTGGCCAGACAGGCCGGACTGCACGTTCCGCTCACCCAAGCCACGTATGAACAATATCGCCGCCTGATGCAGGTTGGGAAAGGCGACCTTGATAAATCGGCAATTGCGGAACTGACGTTCAAGGGCCGAATGCCTCGCCGTTAAACCCATCGTCTCTCATTTCTGAGCCTTCCTCACCGCACACATTGCCCTATTGAACAACTTTTCGGCCTGACCCATCATGCATGAAGGAAACGGATGCATGCGGGGCCGAGCCGATGACACTGAAATCGTACAAGACGCTGTCGGAAGCAGTCGAGGGACTTCGGAAGAGAGGATATACCGCTAACTTTGAGTTTCTCGGCAGAACGTTCAAAGCGGTCAACAGCGGGAAAGCGTTCAAGCCCGACGAGTTGACCATTGTCGAGCATCACCGATTCGAAGGAGTGAGCGACCCGGATGACATGTCGGTGCTCTATGTCATCGAAGCCAGTGACGGCACGCGCGGGACGATCGCCGATGCGTTCGGACCGCAGGCGAATCCCGATCTCGGCGTGTTTCTGAAACAGGTGAAGATCCAGGAGGATCTATAGGCACCGGAATTGGGCGGCGGACATGCTTTTATGTACACCGTATGGAGGCGGTAAACAACGCCCTACATTTTCACGCCATCCAGGCTAACCACGGGTTCGTTCCCCATCACTTCGGCCGAATGAACCACGCCGGCCGGCACCGCCAGCATATCTCCCGCTTCCAAGATAATCTCCCGACCTTCCATCGCCATCCTGAATCGACCCGATACGACAGCATCCATCTTATCCGTGCTGTGGGAATGATC
>DASSBQ010000376.1:0-6410 GCA_035698625.1 Nitrospiraceae bacterium | reverse complement strand
ATCGATTGCAGCAAATCCTGGGTATCCTGTTGGATAATGGCCTTCCCAGTGGTAAGCGCTTCATCGATCTTACTCTTCCCGATGACTTCCCGCATGGCGGCTTCGGCGGCCTTCACGATCGTCTCGTCGATATAGGCCACGTTGAACAAATATTCGCTTGAATTCTTGATCTTGTATTGCACGATGAACTCTATGGCCAGAATGTTCATGTCGCCGGTCAACATCAAGGCTTCCTGCGGTATCATTTGCTGGCGGCCCTGGCGATCTTTTCTGAACCCGACCTCGACCCGATGAAGCTTGGCGACTTTCGGCTGCAGGACGCTTTCCAAAAGTGGAATTTTAAGATGAGGGCCGGGAGATACGGTGCGAACGGGAATGCCGAAACGCTTCACGACACCCTCTTCGTCCGGGGCGATGATGAACGCGCTTTGCCAGATCAAGAAAATGGCCACTACGACCAGAATGACGTTCTTCAAGCCGCCGGAGGGAAGCAAATCACGCAACTGTCCCTGCGCCTGCCTGAAGGCATCATCAAACTTGTCGCTTTTACTCCAAGGATCTTTGGGGTCCCAGACCATAAGCCCTTTGTATCAGAGAATCGGTTAAGTAATCGTCCACACCATAACAAAGTGAGCTGTCACGAGCAATAAAGAAAGAGCCGGACAAACATGCCGTCTCGGGCCGCATTGCGCGGGGAGAGGAATCGGAAAGAAAGAGCAGGGAAAACGCGAAGGCCACTTACGGGGTCACCGCTCCGCCGCACGAAGACCCGGAGCCGGCAGTACATCCATAACAATGATTCCCCGTAACGATACGTCTGTTCTGCAGCCGCGCCATGTCAAAGTCACGCAGGTGGGACGGGGCGCCGTGGCTCAGCGGGAGATCGAGCATTTGATTAAAGTCACAGTCGTACAGCGTTCCGTCCCAGCCTACCGACAACGTCTGCCGGCACATGACACCGGCGGCGGCGAAAGGATTAAAGGCGTTGGCAAGCCGTTCCATGTAGACTGCGTAATTCCCGCTGTCGAGCAGAAATTCCAGAAAGCGGCTGATGGGCATATTGGTAATGGTATAGAGGCGGTTGAAGCTCACCTGATGGCGAGCGGCAAGTTCCCGACGAAAATGCGCTTCAATGCTGTCTTGCTTGGGCGGCAGGAATGCTCCGACGGGGTTGTAGACCAAATTCAACTTGAGACCGCTGCCGTCTCGCCCATAGCCGAGTTCATTGAGCAGCCGTAGCGCCCGGATGGATTTGTCGAAGACGCCCTCTCCTCGCTGCGCGTCCGTTTGACCCGCGCGGTAATAGGGCAATGATGCCACGATCTCCACGTCATGGCGGGCCAGAAAATCCGGCAAGTCCGATTGCGACGGCAGCAGGAGGACGGACAAATTGCATCGGTCCATCACATGTCGGCCGAGTGCCCGCGCTTGTTCGACCAGCCAGCGGAAATTGGGATTCAACTCCGGGGCGCCGCCGGTGAGATCCGCTGTGGGAATATCGGTCTGTGCAAGAACGGCGATGCAGAGTCCGGCGATCTCCCGTGACATGGTTTCGGGGCGATCGGGACCGGCATCCACATGACAATGTCGGCAGGTTTGATTGCAGAGTTTCCCGACATTGATTTGAAAGACGCTGATTCCCGTTGCGCGCAATGGATCCAGGCCGGTCTTTGCGAGACGGGACTCAAATGACAGACAGCCGGCCGGTTCGCCCAGTATGCGCAGTTGCTCGCTCGCCGAGGCCAATGGACTGTGTCGCCCCAGGAGTGTCAAGGGCATGATGATTCAATCGTATGAGCATTCATCGGTGACATCTTAACAGAAAGCATTGCATCGTGTGCTGAGCGCCAACTCACAAGGGAATATCGCTGAATCATGACCGGGCTGCCAAGCCGCCGGGATCCTCGAAAGATCCTCAGCAGATGCCTTTGACAGCGATGCGTCAAGAATAGACACTTACCAGCCGCTGCCGGTGTTCCGCAATCATCTTTCTCATTCGGAGATGACGCGCAGCAGCAGCGCGCCGAGGCACCCTAGCGCCCGCGATGCCGGTCTCGCGTCCTTTGGTGCCTCTTGATCAAGGCCAATCCGTAGACGGCGGCGTTGAGGATCACCACTGACAGGCCCAACACAATTTGCACTGTAGAAGTCAGTCCTGTCGGATACAGGGTCGGCAACAGATAATGAGCGATGAAGTCGCCCTCGTAACCGGCTTCGGCACTTTGGGTCAGGAGCTGATTTTCGAGCGGCGTCAAGGGACAGGTCCAACCCATGAACTCAATCATGGCTCCCCATCCTGCGGCAGGCACGTGCAGCCATGCGATTCGCGGCCATTTCAGGAAGAACAGACCTCCGCCTACGACGAACAGGACAAACGCGAGATGGATCAGCATGACCAGGTCGGCGAGAATGCCGTACAGCATGGAATTGATTCAAAACAGGGAAGGTTGGTTGAGATCTGAGGGGTACAGCAGCTTGTGACCGGAGACTTGGGCAAATGAGGTAAGTGTGTGAGTGTCGATTCGCTTCGCAGACAACATGTGCAGCACACGCCATCCTCTTATCACCAAGGCATCCGAAATCAAATTGCGATGACACCGCCACGGCACCGCTTCCGCGCACATAATCACCGTCGGGCCAAGTGAGTGTGCGCGCCCCATTAATTCTTCCAACGCGCCGCAGAACTCATCGGTTTGCATGTAGTCCGCGTAGCCGCGAAACCCCGCATTGCGCCAGCCGATGTTCGGCGAATCCGACCGGCTTGGACGGCGGCCCCCGAGCGCGGGTATGTGCTGATACCGAATGCCGGCATCTTTTAAGGACTCAGCGAGCGAGGGGCCGTTAAAGTGCGGATAACGCCGTGAGGCGGGGAACCGACGCACATCGATCAGCGAGCGAATGCCGGCCCCCTTCAATAGATCGATGAACTCCTCGATGGAACGAGTCGAATGGCCGATGGTCCAGATGGTTGGTATAGGAGTCGGCTCCTGCTCGGCTTTGGGCCTGCTCATTGTTTCCATCCATGCCATGCCAGGCAATGCCATCAAGCATCGCGTCAGGGGGTCTGGGGCTGCTTCCGCGCCGTGACGAAACGGACGGCAATCGGGAGTGTCACCATTTTGTGATGTCGATACGCGTCGGCCGCGTCGAGAATATATTGTTCCGCCCTCCGTTTCTGCTCGGGGGACAGTTTTGCAAAGAGATTCTGAATGGGGGCAGCCATATCGATGAGACTGTCATAATAGTCGCGGGCCGACGAGAATCGCACCTCTGCAGTGAATTCCTCTTCGCCCACGAAGATTAAACCGGCATCTTTGGCGAATCCCGCCAGATCACCCGGCTTGGCGAGCCGAAAAATGCCGGGGGCCTCCGGATCAGGAGGCGGCAGCTCGATGAACCGTTTGATCGTATCAATCGGAATCTGGAGAAACGGATTGCCGGCAGGCGCCGACCAGACGGCGGCCGCCAGATAACCGCCCGCCTTGAGCACACGCGACACTTCCGCAAGACCCTTGGCTATCTCCGGTAGAAACATGAGGCAGAAACGACTGATGACGGCGTCGAAGGAGCCGCTTTCAAACGGCAGGCGCGTGACATCGCCGGTTCTGAATTCAACGTTGGCGAGTCCAAGCTTCTTCGCCTTCCGTTCTCCAGCCGCCGACATGTGGTCGGCGAGATCGATTCCGATCACGCGTCCTGCCGGGCCGACCGCCTGTGCCGCCAGTAGCGACGGATAGCCGGTTCCGGACCCGAGATCCAACACGTGCAGGCCCGGCCGTAACCTGGCATCGGCCACCAGGCGGTGGTTCAGGCACGTCATGTTCTCGTCGAGAATATGATCCCATTTTTCCCATCCCGGTGCGACACGATTCCAATCCTGACGCTGTGTTTCGATGACCTGAGCCGGTGTAGGTTGCGACATTTTGTGACCTCTTACGATGATGGTTTTGTCCCGGTGAAAGGGGAGGGAATAGGAAACAGTCAAGCATGATCATTGCCTCCGTTCAAGTATTTCCGACGGACCCATGGGCATTGAACTATCCAGTAGGGAGACCCCTAGGTCCCGGACCCGCCGAAGAACGATATAAAAGACGTTATCACCAACCAGGAGGATTTCCATGCCGAACACGAATGCGTCCTTTACGCCTGAGACGAGAAGCGAGCGGATTAAGGTTCAACTGGAGAAGTTGGAAAAATTGGGTCATCAATCAGCGCCGCCCCCTGAGATTACTTCCTTTGACGCGGAGACGGAAGAATTGCTCGGCACCCTGTACGGCAGGGCCCACAAGTATGTCGAAGAGTATAAGTATGCTTCCCTGGGAGAAGCCGAGGCGATGGTCAACTTGCCGGAATCGGCACAGGAACCTCTCACACGGGACGTCCCAAAGAAAGCGTTGCAACAGCGTCGTCAAATTCTCCAGGGCATCTTGTCGGAGCTGGAAAGTATGGAAGGCAAGGAAGAAGAAGCGCTTACAGGGGAAGACCATGAAGACCCGCCGGGAATGAGTTGACCGACCATCCGTCGCACGACACGTCAGAGTCGGCCGTGGGACCCGGCTTGCAGCAAACGACACACCCTTTGTACAGTAATGGTGCATTCCGACGATGTAGGTTCTCGATCGCTCCTCTCGCACCAAGGAGGCAAAGGTGGTCCGTAGTAAATCCGTTCTGCTGAGCCTGTTAATCTGGTACGTCTTGATGTCGCTATGGGTCGCCTACGCGCCGGCCGATCGGCAGTTCTGGATTTTGGCCAGCATTTTACCCGCGGCGCTCGTCCTGTTCTTGATCGTCACCCATCGGGTCCTTCCGCTGTCGCACGCATCCTATCTCTCGATCACACTCTTCCTGACTCTGCACATGGTTGGCGTGCGGTACACCTATGCGGAGGTGCCGGCCGGCCTGTGGTTGGACCAAGCCCTGCATTTCGACCGTAATCACTTCGACCGGCTGGTCCATTTCAGTTTCGGGTTCTTGATGGCCTATCCACTGGAAGAATCATTTCGTCTGCTGGCCTCCGTGCGCGGCTGGCTCCTGTACTATCTGCCCGTGATGACCATTCTCGGATTGAGCGGATTATGGGAAATCATCGAATCATGGGTCGCGCAGGCGGTCCATCCTGAACTCGGCTTGGCCTATTTGGGTTCGCAGGGTGACGTCTGGGATGCGCAAAAAGACATGGCGGCGGCATTGTACGGGGCGATTGTCTGCATGGTCCTGCTCCTCGTGAGCCGGAAATTTCGACGGGCGGCATCGCCGGATCAAGATCTGTTACAGGCCCCCTCGTGAGATGGAGAGCCAGCCGGCAGCATGGGCGGGGCTTCCTCTTCACCGCAATCGCCTGGTCCAGGGATTGTTGGTCTGGTATGCGTTGTTGTGGGGCTGGATGGCGATCTCGCCGGTCGACAGAGGCGACTGGCTTCTGGAAAATATACTGGCCGTGGCATGCGTGGCGTTGCTGATTGTGACAGCCCGCCGGTTCCAATTTTCCGATCTCTCCTATGTGCTGATCGTCCTGTTTCTGAGCGTTCACGCTGTCGGAGCGCACTACACCTATGCCAAAGTGCCGGTCGGATTTTGGTTGCAGGATCTGTTGAACGCCGGCCGGAATCCGTTCGATCGGGTGGTCCATTTTGCCTATGGGTTGTTGCTCGCGTATCCCATACGCGAAGTGTTGGTTCGCGAGGCCGGGGTGCAAGGGGCGTGGTCCTTCTTTCTTCCCGTCAGCGCCACGTTGGCGCAAAGCGGCCTGTTTGAGCTCATTGAGGCGGTTGCGGCTACCATGGTGAGTCCGGAATTGGGTGCGGCCTACCTCGGGACCCAAGGCGACGAATGGGATGCGCAAAAAGACATGGGGTCGGCTCTTGCGGGAGCTGCGCTGATGATGTCGATCACATTCGCCGCATCAAAGCAGGCTCGTTCACGCCGGCTCCTTCCACAACCGCAATAACGCGACATTCTAATGCAACTGCGTAGCCTGGTCGCGGTCGTCGAGGCTGTGCGCGCGGTCTCGAAAAAAACCGAGAAGATTGCGTTGCTCGCGGAGTGCTTGAAGCTGACCGAAGGGCAGGAAACCGAATTGGCGGCGCTGTATCTCTCCGGCCTGTTGCCGCAAGGACGTATTGGAATCGGGCGGCGTGTTATCCAGGCATCCATGGTTGAAAGGGACCCGATGGGCGACGGCTTGGAACTGATCGAATTGAACGAACGGCTCGATGCGCTTGCCGCCGATCAAGGCGCCGGATCGACGGAACGAAGAATCTGCGCGCTCCGGCAATTGTTTGAGCGCATATTCCCCGCCGAACGCCGCTTCCTGTCGGCTCTTCTTGTCGGGGAAGTACGTCAGGGCGCACTCGAAGACCTCGTAGTGGAGGCCATCGCCCAGGCTTCCCGTCTTCCCGCCCAGCAGGTCC
>DASSBQ010000375.1:0-13926 GCA_035698625.1 Nitrospiraceae bacterium | reverse complement strand
ATTGAACCGCGTGAACCGGATCGAGATCGATGGATTCACAGATGCACAGCACTCGCCGCATGGCCCGGATTGCGCTGGTCCGGAAAGGAGTCTCGCGAAGTGTTCATCTCGTGGCTCGCAAGTCCGGAGGGAAGGCAGCTGATACGGGAGGCCAGGGAGCCGCTTACGAATTTTTGTGTAAAGGACCTGGTAGATAGTTTCCGTGGTGTCCACATGCCCTCTGACTCCCACGATGCCATTCTTCTTGAACGTCCTGTCTCAGAATTCGGGTCTTAAAGAGAAGACAATGCGTCTGGCTTCGACTGTAGGTCTTTGCCTCGCGGCTCGCCATGCAAGGTGCGAATGACCGAACCCTAATGGCTCTGGGGCTGGAATTCTCCCGCAATGCTAAGCCGGTATGCTCACCTCTCCCGGCTCATCTCTGGCAGCTGTGGAAGGGCTACCGCCGGTCAGAACCGTGACCGCGAGCGAGGAGGCGGAAACGAACCCAGCACAAGAGAGTGATGAAACGTGGAGCGGGAAAGGGGATTTGAACCCCCGACCCTCGCCTTGGCAAGGCGATGCTCTACCACTGAGCTATTCCCGCTCTCGTCAGGTAAGGAGCGGAATTCTACCGGCCATGCTTCGGAGTGTCAAGGCGAAGCGCCGAGATACAAAGAGACTCGCCGCGCGAGTCGCGCTGAAGCAAGGAGCCCGGCGCACACCCAAAGTCAAAATAGCCTCAGCCTTTCAGCCCACCCGGCCGCTGCTTCCTTTGCGCACTTGACGCCCCTGGAGTGGTTCAGTAGAGTGGGCAGAAATTGCATCCGATTCACCGGACCCGCGGGGTTAACCGAGCGTGACCTCCCCTCAGCTGCCCTCAATCCCATTTGCTGCGCGCGCTATCCCTTTTGATGAGCTGCTGGCAGCGGGAAAGATCCCCGAAGGCTTGCTGACGAGCGAATATATCGCACAGCAGTTTGTGGAGCGTCTTGTTCATTATGTGTTGAGCGTTCCGTCCGGCAGCTATACCATGGCTCAACTCAGTAAATTGCTCGAACAGCTCGATCCGCGCAGCCAGGTGTTTTTTTTCAAACGCCTGAAAGAGAATAGCCCCGAGAGTCTCAAGGATTTCGCTCCGCTCTACTACGGGTTCATGAACGAGTTCCATTCTTTGCTGTTTACCTGATCACCCGCCTCGCGCGAAAAAATGGCTTGTCCGGCCCCCAATCTCGGGTATAATTAGTAAAACCTCTCAAGAGACAAGGAGATATATGAATCCGACCTTACAAAGGGCTGTCACCAGTTTTTATAATTTGGTCTACGAGGCCCAGACCTTCGCGACCACGATGGCTCGAATCGATACGGCGGAAACCGAGCACTATGCCGGGCGGATTGAAGGACTCAATTGGGTCCTGGATCGTTGCCAGGAGCTTGAGGATATGGACGCCAATTTGACTCCGTCCACATTGCAGCGGGTGCTCACTGAAGTCAAATCCGACCTCGATCATGAGTTGTCCGTGCAGCGCCGGGAAAAGGGCCGTCGAGCCGATGGCCGTGAAGAGGCATTGACCTTCGTGGCGGATTACCTTTCCAGCCTGATCACTGCCACCGAAATCGAATCGGCCAAGACCTCCGTCTAGCAAGTCTTAGACTTGCCGGTATCGACGCCGCGCCAGCGTTACAGACGATGCCCCGCGAATGGATCATCTTCGCGATCTGCCTTGGCTTCGGAGGACACATCGCATTGGGGGTCATGCTGCATGCCCCCGATCTATGGCCCTGGAGCCGGGCGGGTCTGTATGGATTGCTGTCGGGCCTGGCCCTGTATGGCGCCGTTCAGCTGGGTCGATCGATCTGGCGGCTTCATCGCGGCGGCAGGGATGATGCGTGAGCCGGCACGCGGGGCTCATTGACCTGGCGTGAGGCGGCCGCTAGAATTCAACGCGATGTCAGATTTTTCAAGCAAACGTCGAATGCCGCCGTGGGGTGGCCAGGGTGCTCCCCGCTCCGCACGCCCGTCCCATCCAGGACATCAGCGGCCTCCTGCGCAATACGACTCGTTTAATGCATCGCTTCTGTACTGCGGTACGTGCAAGCAAGCGACGCCGACACGCGAGCGCTTGCTCTTGGTGTTGCCGACCGGCAATCTCTATGAATACCTCTGCGCCCATTGCGGCACATCGACCGGCTCTAAGACCGAGGCAGGCCGTTCAGAGCCCCGTCTACTCAAGCCGTAGTCGGCTCTGTGGCCTACTGATCGGGCATTGCTGCCCGTCATTGCCGCAACTTGAAGCCAATCGTCCCAGTGACCAGGGTGACGGAGCCCGGGTCGTCGTTCTTCTCTTGATGGGTATAGCAGAGCGCTGCGGCGGTCAGGTCAGGACACCTGTTCGAGCGGAATACCTTCGTCGATTAACATGACGGGAATATCTTCACGAATGGGGTAGAGGATCTTGCCGTCTGCCCTGATCAGCCCTCCATCGAGATTCTCGGTCACGGCCTTCTTCGCCTTGTTCTTGAGCTCCCCCTTCGCGATGAGGGCATTCAATTTGTCGATTAACTGATCATCCGCCAAGGCCACCGCCTGCTTGGTCTCTGGGCAACAGAGGATCGCTAACAAATCCTTGGCGATCTTCACTCTTCCGGTTGTTCCTTCGGCCATCCGCCGCCTCCTTAGTAGTGAACCGGCGCTACTCCGCGCCGGTGCTAGACGATAGTCGAAACCCCGCCCCAGATCAAGACCTTACTAAACCGTGAATGTATCTGTTATCTTACGCCATTACGCGCATGGAGGACCTCATGGCCGTGCTTCAGAAGGCCTGGCAATACTGCTTGGCGGGCTTGCTGATTCTCGTCCCGACGTGGGCGACCTTTCTGATCCTTGCCACCATGTTCGTCACGCTGGATAATTTGCTCATCGATCTTATCGGCAGGGAGGCGGAATCGTATGTGCCCGGTCTCGGCTTGGCTTTGCTGATTGTCTTAGTGCTGAGCGTAGGGGCGATCGTCACCCATGTAATAGGACAACGGTTGTTCAGGTGGGCCGAAGCGTGGCTCGAACGCATCCCTCTTATCCGAAGCGTATACCTCACGCTTAAAAGCATGACCGACCTGTTGAATTATCGTAGCCGTTTCGGACAGAGTACAGTCGTGGCGTTCCCGTTTCCCCGGGATGGCCTGTGGGCATTGGGATTCGTTATGGGGACTGCCCCCATACCCCTGCAGATCGTTCCGGCTGCCGAACTGGTCATGATCTTTGTTCCAACGGCTATTCATCCCTTTACTGGTTACCTCGCATTCGTTCCCCGGGAAGAACTCCGACCCGTCAATCTGCCTCCCGAGGATGCCTTGAAGCTGGAATTCTCGGCCGGCCTGTACCAGCCGGGCACACGATGGCTGTCGTCCATTTTTCACCGGCCCCCCAATGGTCTCTGATGACGTCCTGATACGACGGGCACGTCTCGAAGATGTCGAGACCTTGATCCGCTTCAGCGCGGCCATGGCACGGGAGACGGAACAGCGAACGCTGGATCCTGGACGATTACGGCAAGGGACCCTGGCTGTATTCGATCAGGCTGAGCGGGGCATGTTCTATGTGGCGGAGCATCGGCCGACGCTCATGGTGGTCGGACAATGTCTGATCACGTATGAATGGAGCGATTGGCGAAATGCCCAATTCTGGTGGATCCAGAGCGTCTACGTTGATCCGCAATGGCGCCGCCGGGGAGTGTACCGCCATTTGCATGACACCATCAGACAACAGGCGGAGGCCACGCCCGATGTCTGCGGCATTCGGCTCTACGTCGAGCAAGGAAACAGCGTCGCTCAGCGAACCTACGAAGCCGTGAACTTGCACCGGGCCAAGTATGAAATATGGGAGGTCGACTTTGTCCTTTAACACTGCATCGTCAAGCCGGATAGGACAGGTTCTCGCAGCCTGCCTGCTCATCATCTCGATGACCTTTCCCGGGTGCGCCTTTTTCCGCGGAAACTACGACGACTCGTTCGATCGCGATGATGTAGCGGCCATCAAGATCGGCACGTCGACCCGGCAAGATGTCGCCGACCTATTGGGCGCGCCGGAGAGAGTCATCGAAGTCAACAACCAGGAAATCTTTCACTATTATACGTATATGGCCAAGTCAGGGACGATCCTGTTCTTCTCCAGAACGAACGTCGTCGGCAATGACCTGTATGTCTTCTTTTCCCGCGAAGGAATTGCGCAACAGGTCGTGTTCGGCCATCAAAAGCCGCCCCCCAAAATGCAGTTCTGGCCTTTTGGAGACTAACGGCTGATGTGGAGACGGCGACGCAGTTGCATCCTTCTCTGCTGTGTTCTGGCCCTGCTGCTGCAGGGCTGTCCGCTTGCCTGGCGACGCGTGAGCATCAACGAGGTCATCAAACCGGATGATGTCTCATTTATCGTGCTGGGGCAGACGAAACTGTCGGATATCGTCCAGCAGCTCGGTCCGCCGAACAGCATGAAATCGACGGAGACCGGCTCAATCGTTCGGTATTTTTTCCTCGACATTAAATACTTTACCGTCAATCTTACCCGTCCTCTCCCCTTTCTCATTCCTGCCTTGTCGGTCGTGCCGAACGATCTGTATCAGTTTACGATCAGCGGCGGAGGAGCCGGGACCGAAGAATTGCAGATCGGATTCGATCAGACATGGACGGTGGTCCATTATTCCTTCGCTCATCACTTGGAGGCCAGCCACTACACGCCCTAATCTCCTGCTCGACATTCATGGCGGTCGGTTTGCGTCCCCGTCGATTCTTTCCTCCGGCGTCCTTCCGATGGGACCGGCCGCATCAATTCGGAATCACCGTGACCCGATGGAATTGCGGCGTCACATCCTTCTCGCTATAATCGCGCGCCATGGTTCATGCCCCACGCGACCGCGATCCGCTTCCGGGCTCGGTCGGCCTTTCCAGATCCTACATTCCAGCCGACCGCGACCTTGCTTTTTTGCAACGGGACGAGCTGCGTCCCTTTCGGATGAGTTTGGAGCTGCTCAAACCGGAGCTCATTCAAAAAGAAGAAGGGATCCGATCCACCATCGTAGTGTTCGGCAGCGCGCGTCTCCTGGAGCCGCAGGTGGCGCGCGAACAGTTGTCCAGAATTGAAACGGAACTTCGAGCTGCTCCGGACGATCCCGCGCTGAAACGGGCTCTCGCTTTGGCCCAACGACAGGTCGCCCTTTCGCCATACTATGACGAAGCCCGTGAGTTCGGCCGCCTCGTGTCCTCGACGTGCCAAGCCGACGGGCGGTGCGAGTATGTTATTGTCACCGGCGGCGGTCCCGGCATCATGGAGGCGGCAAACCGCGGCGCCGCAGACGCGGGGGCCAAATCAATCGGCCTGAATATCATCCTGCCTCACGAGCAATACTCCAACCCTTACGTGACTCCGGCGTTGTGTTTCCAGTTCCGATACTTCGCGTTGCGAAAGATGCATTTTTTACTTCGTGCCAAGGCCTTGGTGGCATTTCCCGGAGGATTCGGGACGTTGGATGAGCTGTTCGAAACCTTGACTTTGTTGCAGACGGGAAAAGCTTCCGGGGTAGCCGTCATCCTGGTTGGCCGGGCCTACTGGGATCGGCTCATCGATTGGCAATTGCTGGCGGATGAAGGGTTCATCAGTCCGGGCGATCTGAATCTGTTTCAATACGCCGAAACCGCCGCTGAAGCATGGGACCTCATTGTGCGGCGGCACGGAGCATCTCCCGCGCCATGACCATCACATTTCACGGCGCCGCTCGTTCCGTCACCGGCAGTCGCCATCTCGTGGAGACGCCGGCCGGCCGTATTCTCCTTGACTGTGGGCTGTTTCAAGGCCGACGCGAGGAAGGCGACCGGCGAAACCGCTATTTGGGATTCGAACCCGCATCCGTCCAGGCCGTGCTTTTGTCACATGCGCATATCGATCACTCCGGGGCATTGCCGATCCTCGGCAAGCACGGCTTTCACGGCAATGTGCATATGACCGGAGCGACGGCCGATCTGGCGGCTGTGATGCTCGAAGATTCCGCGCGCGTTCAGGAAAATGACTGCGCCTATGTCAACAAGAAAGAGGGACGATGGGGGGAAGCGGCTCTGCGTCCCCTCTATGACGCGAACGATACCAGGGCGATCGCCCGCCGTTTTCTCGGAACGGAGTATGATCGGACCATACGGGTCGCTCCGCAGCTCACCGCCTCGTTCCACGATGCAGGACATATCCTCGGATCCGCCGCCGTTCGGCTCAAGTACAGCGCACGCGGCAATACCGCCACCATTCTGTTTTCCGGAGACCTCGGCAGACCACGCATGCCGGTTCTTCGCGATCCCGCGTCCCCGCCGAGTTGCGACGTATTGATCATTGAATCCACGTACGGCGATCGCCTTCATGAAGAAGTGGGTGAAGCGCTGAAAACCAAGGCCGAGCACATGGTGACTCACGCAAGGGCTCACCGCAGCAAGATCATCGTTCCGGCCTTTGCCGTCGGCAGAACGCAGGATATCATCATGCGGATCAAAGAACTGGTCGTGGACGGACGCATTGATCCGCTTCCGATTTATATCGACTCGCCGCTCGCTGCCCGGGCGACCGAGATCTTCCGAAAGCATCCGGAATGTTACGATGAGGAAACCTACCGCACATTCGTGTCCCGAGAGGATCCGTTCGGAGCGCGTTACATTCACTATGTTTCATCGGTCGAAGAAAGCAAACAGCTTAATACGATGAAAGGCCCTTGTGTCATCGTCGCCTCGTCCGGCATGTGCGAAGGGGGACGCGTCCTTCATCATCTCAAGCACGCCATTCAAGATGAGGCGAACCTCATTGCGATTGTCGGATTTCAGGCGGAACATACGCTCGGCCGCAAATTAGTGGAGCGGCAGGAAGTCGTCCCGATCTTCGGCATTCCCACACCGCGCCGGGCACAGGTCGTCCTGTTCAACGGCCTCTCAGCCCATGCCGATCGCAACGGACTGCTGGCCTATGTGCGGAGCGTCTCACCGGCGCCGAGCAAGGTTTTTGTGGTGCACGGTGAAGAAAAGCAAGCCCTATCGCTGGCGGGCGCAATTCAAACGGAGCTTCCGAAAGCGGACGTGACCGTTCCGTCCATCGGGACAGCGTACGAGCTGTGACAGGCGTTGAAGAAGAATTCGGTAGGACTGTGCATCTTCCACATCGCATAAAGGACAGCATGTCTTTCGCGGCCTGCTGAGCCTGTTGGGCGAGTCGAGAGATCCACGCCCGCCGGGAAACACATCGCATGCCTTCCATGTCGCTCATCCGACACCTTGCGCTCACCGCTTGCATGCTTGCCTCCTGCCATCCACTCGGCTTATGGGCGACAGACACGGGGCCTGCGGACATAGCGGATTCGCCGCGGCAGCGGGCGCGCAGTTTGGGGATCGTCGTCGGTCGGTATCAGCCAGGCCCGCTCAACGCCATCACCGACATCGCGGGCGTCAAAGTGGGGCACGTGACCCGTATGGAAGGGGAAGGCGCTTTAATGCCCGGCAAGGGCCCGGTTCGTACCGGCGTGACTGTTCTAATTCCGCGTGACGACATTTGGCACAAGAAAGTCCCGGCAGGGGCGTTTGTGCTCAACGGCACCGGTGAAATGACCGGCTTGGCCTGGGTGGCCGAATCGGGATTCCTGGAGTATCCGATCGCCCTGACCAACACGCTCAATGTGCCGCGTGTGTCCAATGGAATCATGAGCTGGATGATCAATCAGTATCCGGGGATCGGCATTACCGACGACACCCTGACCCCGGTGGTCGCCGAATGCGATGACAGCCGGCTCAACGACAGCCAGGGCCGACATGTTTCGGAACGCGACGTGATGACGGCGTTGGATACGGCCGCTGCCGGCCCCGTTTCGGAAGGCAGCGTAGGAGCAGGCACGGGAATGGTGTCCTATGGCTTTAAAGGCGGCATCGGCACCTCATCGAGGAAATTGCCCGACGAAGAAGGAGGCTATACCATCGGAGTCCTGGTCAATGCGAATCACGGCCGCAGGCCGGAACTGACCGTGGCCGGCGTCCCGGTCGGTCGATATTACGAAAAGGAGCCGTCTTCGGCCGGCGACTCCTCGAGCCGTCCCGACAAACACCGAGTCGCAACCGGGCCGGGAAGCGCCGAAGGATCGATTATCGTGATCATCGGAACCGATGCGCCGTTGGATGCGCGGCAATTGACCAGATTGGCCAAACGAGCGGCTCTCGGTCTCGCGAGAACCGGCTCGACCGCACGACATGGCAGCGGCGATTTCATGCTGGCTTTTTCGACCGGAAACATGATTCCCCACTACCCCAAAGATGCCGTCTTCAACATGTCGCACTTGTCGGACGCCCATATCAACCCGATACTGACAGCGACCGTGGAAGCGACCGAGGAAGCCATTCTCAATGCCCTTACCGGCGCGACCACGGTCGTCGGTCGGGACGGACATCGCGTCGAAGCCATTTCGCTCCCGCGCCTCCAGTCGATCCTGCGCGAATACTCGGGAGGGCGGCATTAAATCATGGCGTGAATGCCGGCTTCGGGATGAATGCCTTGCAATTGTATCCATGCGCCGCTATGCTCCTATCCCGGATCGAGTTCCGGCGGAGCCTATGAGCGAATACCATGTAGGTGGAGGATTACGGCTCTTAACAGCGCTTGAGAAAACCGAACATTTTGCGGAATTCCTTCGAGCCCGGATGGTGCGGGCGTTGGAAACGCAGGACCCGACTGAACTGCATTACCTTCTCGCGCAATTGGACGATTATCACTCCTACATGTGGCGCTATTATAAGAAACTCGCTGCCGACCGGCCGGAGCGCATGAACCCCGGCATCTAAGGGTCCCGCCCGCAATCTCAATTGATTCGCATCGCGAGAAGATTCAGATGGCCATTGCGCAGTCTTCGACTCTTCAGTTCGCCTCCTCGCTGACGAGTGAGCAGAATCCGGCCGCGGCGGCGGAAAGTTTACTGGCCGGGATCCGGCGACAATTCGGCGGATCTTCCGCCGATCTGGCGGTGCTCTTTCTTTCTTCTCATTACGGCGATGAAGCCGCCCCGCTTCTCTCTTCGCTCCGTGCCGGGTTGTCTCCACGGGTCTTGATCGGATGCAGTGGCGAGGGTGTGATCGGGGCGGGAAGAGAGATTGAAGGCGGCGTGGCGGCCAGCCTATGGGCGGCGCGTCTCCCCCGCACCAAACTCACCCCCCTGCGCCTTTCTTTTTCAAGCCTGCACGACCAGTTCACCATGGCCGGATGGCCGGACACATTCCATGACGGTCTTGACTCCGCCCCTGTGCTGCTGCTCTTCGCCGACCCCTTCTCGACTCCCATGCAGGAGGTCTTGCCTTTGCTGGAAGATCGATACCCGGGCTCGATCGCCATCGGGGGGCTGGCCGGAGGAGGACGGGATATCGGTGAGAATCGGCTCATACTGAACGAGACCCTCTATGACTCTGGACTGACCGGAGTCGCCTTGTCCGGTGGGATTTCCGTAAAGACCGTGGTGTCCCAAGGCTGTCGTCCGATCGGAGAGCGCTATATCGTCACGAAGGCGGAACAGAATCTTATCCACGAATTGGGCGGCGTGCCGGCCTTGCACTGTCTTCAGCATGTCTATCAATCCTTGGAGGCCGACGAAAGGGAACTGGCGCATCGGGCCTTGCATATCGGTATCGCCATGGACGAACATCGCGCTCGCTTCGAGCAAGGTGATTTCCTCGTTCGCAATCTGATCGGGGCCGATCAAGAAACCGGCGCGGTCGTCATCGGCGACATCGTGCAGGAAGGCCAGACCGTTCAATTTCAGGTACGCGACGCGCGATCGGCACACGAGGATCTATGCGATTTGCTGGCGGCTTGCCGAGGCAACGACGGACCGTCCCCGCTGGGAGCGCTCCTGTTCAGTTGTTGTGGCCGCGGGAAAGGCCTCTTCGGGCGCGTGAACCATGATGTATCGGTCATTGAAGAACAGATGGGACCCATTCCTGTGTCGGGGTTTTTCGCCCAGGGAGAGATCGGTCCCATCGGCGGGAGGAGCTTCCTCCATGGGTACACGGCCAGCATCGCGATCTTCGGTGAACGACCGTTGTCGCGGCCCTGAGGGATTTCCCACATTCTCTGAAAGGATGCGATGTCACATGCGACAGTGTAACCGGCAAACCAAAGGAGCTGTTCATGAGATATTCGATCGTTTTCGCGATGACGCTGATAGTCGTATTAATTACTTCCACCAGTTCGGGGGGCGACATGAAATCAAGCGATAATCCCGGCGGCGGACAAGAAATCACCACGGAATCCGGTCTGAAGTACCAGGATGTGGCGACGGGAAACGGGCGCGAGGCTGCGCTTGGTGATACCGCGACCGTGCACTATACCGGATGGTTGCTCGACGGGAAACAATTCGACAGTTCGGTTGACCGAAAAGAACCGTTCTCCTTTCGAGTCGGCGCCGGGCAAGTCATCAAGGGATGGGATGAGGGCGTGGCCGGCATGAAAGTCGGCGGCAAACGGAAACTGACCATTCCTCCCCAGTTGGGTTACGGCGCGCGCGGCGCCGGAGGAGTGATCCCGCCCAATGCGACATTGATCTTCGATGTGGAATTGCTCGGCCTGCGATAAATTTCCAAACAGACGCATTCCACAGTATGAACACCCTACTCGTATTGACCATCATCCGTCGCATTTCGCCGCACGCATGAAGCGAACCCCTCTCTATGAGGCTCATGAATCTGCCGGCGCCAAGCTCGTGGACTTCGCCGGCTGGGACATGCCCATCCAATACTCGGGCGTGGTGGACGAGTACCGGACCGTCCGGACGAAGGCCGGGCTCTTCGACGTGAGCCATATGGGCCGCATCGAGATAACCGGCCCCGGCTCGTCATCATTTCTGCAACGCGTGGCCACGAACGATCTCGCGACATTACCCGCCGGCCAGTCGCATTATTCCATGATCTGCAACGAGCGCGGCGGGATCAAAGATGATATTTTCATCTACGCCGTGGCGTCGGAAGAGTTCCTCGTCTGCGTCAACGCTTCCAATCGCGAAAAGATTTTGACCTGGATGCGTGGTCAATTGGCTTCCGATGATGCCTGCCGCGTGATTGATCGCTCTGAAGAGCTTGCGCAACTTGCGCTGCAAGGTCCGGATTCCAAGGAACTTCTTTCCATGTTGAAGATCGACGGACTCGCCGCTTTGAAACCCCGCCATCTTCTCCGGTCCAAGATTTTTGATGAATCCGTTCTCATTGCCCGCACCGGCTACACCGGAGAATTGGGATATGAACTGTACCTGCCCGCTCGTTCGGTTCGGCGGCTGTGGAACCATCTCATGGAGATAGGACAGCCCAAAGGCCTCAAGCCGGCCGGTCTTGGTTCACGAGATCTCTTGCGGCTGGAGATGGGCTATTTACTCTATGGCAACGACATCGATGAAGACACAACACCGCTGGAGGCCGGCGCCGGCTGGCTGGTCCACTTGAACAAGGGCGGCTTCATCGGTCGGGATGCGCTCCTGCGCCAACAAGCCGCAGGGCTCCGGCGCCGGCTGGTGTCATTTGAGCTGTTGGAAAAAGCCGTGCCGCGGCATGGCTGTTCAATCCTCGGCCCCGACACGAAGGCCAACCCCGTGGGATTGGTGACAAGCGGCAATTTCTCACCGCTGCTCCAGAAAGGCATCGGTCTGGGGTATGTCACGCTCGCACTCGCCGAACCAGGCACCCGCCTTCACATAGATATACGAGGGAAACATTGTGTGGCAGTCGTCGTGAAAGCGCCGTTCTACAAGAGGCCCAAGGGTTCGCATATCGCGTACGGCACAAACAAATGAACGCGGTTGTCTTTCTCGTGACCTAAGCGATACGCCATACGGATCCGATCTCATGACCAGAAACATCTATACCGGACAGGTCGTCACGCTGAACATCGATACGGTGAACCTCCCAAATGGAGTCACAGTCGATCTGGAAGTCGTCCGCCACCCGGGCGCGGCCGCAATGGTCCCGATGAAGGACGAGGTAACCGTCATCATGATCCGGCAGTTCCGGCATGCTGCGGGCGGATTCATTTATGAGATTCCGGCCGGGAAGCTCCATCCCGGAGAAGATCCGCTTGATTGTGCGGCGCGCGAGCTCGAGGAAGAGATAGGATATACATCCCGTTCGTTCACGTTACTGTCCAGCATCTTCACCGCGCCCGGCTTCACCGATGAAGTCATTCATATCTATCAGGCAACCGGGCTGGAAAAGGGAACGCAGCAGCTTGATCGAGATGAGGTGCTCGAAGTAGTGGAACTTCCGCTGAAAGAAGCGATTCAGAAAATTGAAGCTGGGGTGATCCGGGATGCGAAGACCATTGTCGGATTACAGGCGGTGTTTATCCGATCGATGAAACGGTGAGGCGACTCAGGAGGCCTCCCATCAGAGCTGGGAGACCTCCCAGGCCAGTTAGCCTCGCCAAGAGACTCCCAATAATTACTTGCCGCCCTTCTTCTCGTCCTTCTTCTTCTCCTCGCCGTACACCATCTGGGTGAGCTTGCCACCCTTCTTCTCGTCCTTCTTCTTTTCCTCGCCGGCGAAGGCAGGAGCGCTGAACGCGATCAACATCGCGACAGCCAACATGCTCAGCATCATGCGCTTCATAGATGTCACCCCCTTTCACATGGTTAGAGTGTTATCGAAAGCGGTGAAGGCTGGAGCAAGGGCGGTGCCTATTGTTCACCGATATTCCGGCTGTTATTTTTCGAGAGCTTATGATGGATCCGCAGGAACGCGGTGCAGTCGGACGATGGCTTTCTGTGGCAAAATGGCTGGATCGCCACTAAACCGCCCCAACAAGCAGGCAGTCAATACACCTGGATGGACGCTGTCCGGATATCGGAATGACTCGGAATCACACGGCTAGTCACGGTCTTCCCGATTATATTCGATCTGACGTGCAGGTCCTCTTCGTGGGCATCAATCCCGGTCTGCGTTCTGCTCTGGTGGGCCACCATTTCGCCGGGTATTCCAACAGGTTTTGGAAAGCACTCTATCGCTCAGGGTTCGTTTCGCAACCCCTCACATACTTGGATGATTGGCGGTTGCCGTCATGGCGGCTCGGCTTGACGAACATCGTGGCGCGACCCAGTTCCGGCATCCATGAACTGACACGCAGCGATTACGAGGCAGGCCGCAGCGTCCTCCTCTCCAAGATTGAACAGTACCGCCCTCGCGTGGTCGCGGTGTTGGGTCTTACCTTGTATTCCATCTTGTTTTCGACAGCACGGCGCGACGCAAAGTCCAAGCCTGGTCTGCAACGGGAACGCCTCGCCAATGTCCCGGTCTTTCTGTTACCCAATCCCAGTGGACGGAACGCCTGTTATTCGCTTGATGCGATGGTTCAAGGCATTCCACGAACTGAGAATATTCCTCATCACAGATGAACCCGTCAGGCCGGCAGGCAGGCGCTGAGACGGAACAACCACGAAACGGCCTTATCAGGGGTTAAGGCTTTTGCGCGATGATGCTGGCAAAAACGGCCTGGCCCGTGTCCTCCACCTGATAGCGAAGAACTTTGAAATCACGGAACAGATCAAGCAACTCATTGGGCTTCAGCAGATAGTCCTTCTGGAACTCCGGACGATAGCGCTGATGATCCATCGTGTAGGTCTCCATGACCACCATACCTCCTGATCTGACCGCCTCTTTCATCTTTGGAATCAAGTTGCGGTCCAGGTAATAGGTGCAGAGCACGACGTCGTACGCATCTTTCTCGAAATGGACCTCATCCAAGTCAGCTACTCTGGTTTGAATCGTCACGCCACGCTCGGCAGCCAGAGCCTTGGCTTTCTGCAGACCTCTCTCCGAGATGTCGATGCCGATCACGCGAAATCCCTTCCCGGCCAGGAAGACCCCATTGCGACCCTCTCCCATTGCCACGTCCAAGACGGTGCCTTTCGGCAGCCG
>DASSBQ010000374.1:0-4573 GCA_035698625.1 Nitrospiraceae bacterium | reverse complement strand
CACCGAGCGAACCCCTGCGAGGAACTCTCTCGGAAGCTTCTCTTCTTCAGCATTCCCCGCCGAGTTGTAAGGGCGCAGCGCCTTACACCGGGGCTGGAAGACTCCCAGGTAGGTGAGAGCCGCCGCTCGGCCTGCTATACTCCCGCTGGCGTGACCAAATGCGCCGGTGAGCGACATCTGGAATTCCATCACTGATTGAGAAAGGTTCCGAAACATCCTATGAAACACGATACCAATCGTCCACCCGCGATTCCTCCCGTCAGAGGATTTTCTCCAGGCTTCGCGGCGCTCGGCCTCGAAGCGACGTTGCTCGCGACACTCGATACGTTGGGGTATGAGGAGCCGACGCCTATTCAACGAGAAGCCATCCCTTCTCTCTTGACGGGCCGAGACCTGCTGGGACAAGCCGCCACCGGCACCGGCAAGACCGCCGCCTTCACGCTCCCGCTGCTCCAGCGTATCGCCCACTCGACCCGCGCTCACCCTTCGGCGCTCATTCTGGTGCCGACACGGGAGTTAGCCATGCAAGTGGGCGAGGCAGTCCGGCGTTACGGCAAGGAACTCCGTATCTCCGTATTGCCTCTCTATGGAGGACAAGCCATCGGCCCCCAGTTTCACTCGCTCAAGCGAGGAGTGGACGTCGTGGTTGCCACTCCTGGTCGGGCACTCGATCATATTCGGCGCAAGACATTGCACCTGAAGCATCTCCAGATCGTCGTGCTGGACGAGGCCGATGAGATGCTTGATATGGGATTCGCCGAGGACCTGGATGCTATTTTGAAACAGACTCCGAGCGATCGGCAAACCGCGCTGTTTTCCGCCACCATGCCGCCGCGCATTGCAGCCATCGCGCATCGTCATTTGAAGAATCCTGTGGAGATCAAGATTGCGAAGGAACCGGTCAAGGCGGGCGCGGCGCCGCGCGTCCACCAGATCGCCTACCTGGTGGCCAGGCCGCACAAGGTCGCGGCGCTCGCTCGAATCCTGGACATGGCAGAACCGAAATCCGCCCTCGTCTTCTGTCGAACCAGGCTGGAAGTTGATGAATTGACGGCCGTGCTGAAAGAGCGCAGTTACAGGGTGGAAGCCATTCATGGCGGCATGAGCCAGGCGCAGCGCGATCGTGTGATGAATTCTTTCCGGTCCGGACAGACTCAGCTCCTTGTGGCGACGGACGTGGCTGCGCGGGGATTGGATATCCCGAGCGTATCCCATGTAGTCAATTATGATGTGCCCTCGGCGCCCGAGGTCTATGTCCATCGCATCGGACGGACCGGCCGAGCCGGTCGGGAAGGCGCGGCGGTGACGATTGTCGAGCCGCGTGAACAGCGGCTGCTGCGAAACATTGAGCAGCTGACGAGGGCCCGCATCGAACTTTCCCCGGTGCCGAACGTGGCCGATTTGACGAAGAAGCGACTGGCGGATACGAAGGCTGCACTAGAAGAAGTCCTCACAACCGGCGACTTGCATCTCTTCCGTTCCATGGTGGAATCATTGACAGGGAAGTTCGATCACGCTGATGTTGCAGCGGCGGCTGCGAAGCTCGCGTATCGTGCGCGCGGCGGCGAAAGGCAGGAAGAGGATATCCCGGCCGTGCAAAGACGGGACGAGGAGTGGCATCAGCCGGCGCAACGACCCGGCTGGAGGCCGCATAATCGTGCGCATGCTGCGATGCGAGGTTCCCGGGAGCCGACAGGCCGGCAGGAACGGGTCGGCCGGTCAACAGGCATGGTCAAGCTGTATATCGGCGCGGGGAGGACGGCGGGGATCCGTCCGGGAGACCTAGTCGGCGCTATTGCCAATGAAGCGAACCTGGCCTCGAGACTGATCGGTGCCATCGAGGTCACCGATCGATTTTCCTTGGTTGATGTGCCGGACGACTTGGCGGGCGGCATCATCGAGGCGCTCGGCAAGACGAAGATTAAAGGCCAGAAAGTCACAGTACGATTGTTCCGCGACTGATCATGACGGTCCGAGAATAAAGGATACGCTTCACGAACGTAATGGAGGAGAAGAGATGAGCGGTACCGGCGACAACTCTGCAGAACGGCTCATGAGCCTGACGTTTCGGGCGCATCCCTGGCATGGCGTGTCCATCGGCGATGAAGCACCCGGGGTGGTGACGGCGTACATCGAGATCGTGCCCACCGACACGGTAAAATATGAAGTCGACAAGGTAAGCGGCTTTCTGAAAGTCGATCGCCCGCAGAGGTTCTCAAATTTCTGCCCCGTCTACTACGGTCTGGTTCCACAGACGTTCTGTGGAGAGCGCGTAGCCGGCTTGTTTGCCGCTCGGGCGAAACGTCCCGGCATGGTTGGAGACGGAGACCCGCTGGATATTTGTGTTTTGACGGAAAAGACGATTCCGCACAGCGACATCCTGCTGACCGCTCTTCCTATCGGCGGGCTTAGCATGTCCGATGGCGGCGAGGCGGATGACAAGATTGTGGCGGTTATGAAGGAGGACGCGGTGTATGGAGCTTTTACCGATATCGCCGACTGCCCGCTGAGCCTTTTGGATCGGCTTCAGCACTACTTTCTCACTTACAAACATGCTCCCGGGTCGCCTCATCATAAGGTGGAGATTACGAGCGTGTATGGCCGTGAGGAGGCGTTGAACGTCATCCGCGCCAGCCATGCCGACTATCGGGCCAAGTTTCCAGAATTGGAGTCCCGCTGCCCTTCCGGCCTCGGATGACCTTATCAACATTTCAACATTGATCACCGGTTAGAATCCATTCGGAGCCCGGCATCCGGAATTCATGCAAAAAGTCATCTCGCTCACGGCAGATGAAAAATTAATGAAGGTTTCATGAAGTTATGCCGAAGCCGGCAATTGGGACGGTAGACGGAAGGCGAGATGCGGTATCCTTTAGAGCGGGTCGCGGTGACTCCTCTCTATATCTGACAAAGGAGAATATGGTCATGGGTCGTGAACTCTACATCACTGAAACGGATCTGAACCGATTGACGGAGTTGGTCCACACCGGCCCGGGATCAAGAAAAAAAGATGATAAGTCTCGGTTGACCTTAGAGCAGACCTTGGATCATGCGCAGGTTGTCGAACCGACTGCCGTTCCAGAGACGGTAGTGACGATGAATTCCACAGCGCGGGTGCTGGATATGGCTACGGGCCAGGAGAGGGTCTGCACCGTTGTGTTTCCCAAGGATGCCAACTTGGAAGAGAATCGGATCTCTGTGCTTGCGCCGCTTGGCACCGCTATGCTGGGCTGCCAGGTGGGCGATGTCATTGAATGGCGCCCGCCCGGCGGCGCCCGAGAAGTCAGAATCCTTGAAATGCTGTATCAGCCGGAAGCGGCCGGTCATTATCATGGCTAGCAGCGGCAGATGCAGACACGCGCGCTGATCCAACGCATCCTCCCCTCATAGGCATTGCCGACTTGGCACCGCTGAAATGGCGGCGCCGGAGTTCACTACCTCCGGACGGCGCACCCCGTCGCGGATCCCTCTAGATTCCTTCCCGAACTTGTGGCAAGGTGAACAAATCCCGCTCGGATCGCCCGATGCGGCGTCCGGGCCGGGCCTGAAATCAGCCTTATGACCAAGCGGGCCGCTGTCTCGGTATCGCCGCCGACTCTTGTAACGCCTTGGCGCACAATGTTCGATATTTCAATAGACTTGGCCATTCCGGACAGCGAAATCGAATGGACTGCCATCCGAGCGCAGGGCGCCGGCGGCCAGCATGTGAATAAAGTTGCCTCAGCCGTGCACCTGCGCTTTGATGTCAAGGCGTCGTCGTTGCCGGATGAGGTGAAAGCACGGCTGCTGCAACTGCGGGATCACCGGATCTCGCGGGAGGGTTTCATTGTCATCAAAGCACAGGAGTCGCGAAGCCGGGAACGGAACAAAACGGTCGCTCTCGATCGGCTTCGGGCCTTAATCAATACCGCGGCCGTTCGGCCTAAAGCGCGAAAGCCGACGAAGCCAAGCCGCGCGGCCCATCACAGGCGGTTGACCGAGAAGGCTAAGCGAGGACGATTGAAGGCGTTGAGAGGAAAAGCGGAGGGTGAATAGGCCGTTCCGTTTGCGATCAGCTCTCCTGTTGCCGACTGCCGTATCGACGATGCAGTTTGACCCGGGGGCCTCGCTTCTTGCGGATCTTCCGCATTCGAATGTTGAGCATCTCCACCGCAACCGAAAACGCCATGGCGAAATAAATATACCCTTTCGGCACGTGCACGTCGAAGCCCTCCACCATCAGCGTGACGCCCACCAGAAGCAGAAACGACAAGGCCAGAATCTTGATCGTCGGATTTTCATCCACAAAGTCCCCGATCGTCTTCGCCGCAAGCAGCATGACCAGGACAGCCAGAATAATGGCGGTGGCCATGACGGAGAGTTGCTCGACCAGGCCGACAGCCGTAATAACCGAATCCAGCGAGAACACAATATCCAGGAGCGCAATCTGTACGAGCACCATGCCGAGACCTGTCTTCACCGCCGACTCATCCGTTTCTTCCATCCCTTCCAAGCTGTTATGAATTTCATGGGTTGCTTTGGCGAGCAGGAACAGCCCCCCGCCGACAAGAATGAGATCCCGTCCCGAGATCTC
>DASSBQ010000373.1:0-7583 GCA_035698625.1 Nitrospiraceae bacterium | reverse complement strand
TCGCACGATAACCGATAGAATTCCTGTCCCCGGTCCCCGGCGGTAAACTCGATCGTCGCGGTCTTTCTGGCCTCACCATCCATAACCGGCGATGTGACTTCGGTGTCTTTGGCAGTTAAGGTGAATTTATGGGCGTTGTGGTTCGTATCCGCATAGTTCAAGACCAGGCGGACTCGCGTGCCTCGCGGAACAGTCATCCGCTTATTTTCCATTGGGATGCCGGAGACCAGCAAGCCTTGCGCGGTGACTTTCATTGTAATGGTCACCGGAGCTGCCGCCTGAGAGCGTGGTACAGGACCGGTCATCAGCAGAAGGGACAACATCAAGAAAACGATAAGGCTTCGTATCATGACCGATTCTCCTTTTATTGGTCAGCCGATCACGGTGCTGGGGACGATCCGGGGATATGATGCGCGCAAGGAATCGAGGCAGGATTCATGGCAGCGCCCACCCGTCATTGCTTTCTGATCGCAAGTATCGATGCAGAGGCTTTGTCTGGTGACATCCCAGGAGAGGGACACGTTCGCTTCATGGCCGGACGCCGGACAGTCCGTGGAGGCCTGTTCCGAAGGCGGAGATTGCGCTTGTACCGCGAATGCGCTGACGAACAACATCGATAAGAAGGTTGCCACGATTCCGATTCCGACCATATCCATTGCAGAACCTCCTGGTAAGACCGAGCAATAGTACCTAGGCGATTGTCTTTCCCGATCCGAAGTGAGCCGTGCACGATGGGATTCTGCAATCGCGATGCCGACTGAGGACGCCTGACAGCAGGAGGCGCCGCTGCATAAGTCCTTGTGATTGCGGTATGTCCGGATGCTGTAGATACAGCGGTGCGATCAAAAATGCGCAGCCAGTGCCGCCGAATTGTGCCACCTGTCACAGCGGCTTGTTCAGAGAAGCTCGTTCTCTCCATCTGACCCCGGCGGGCGGCGGGCACTCAGCCGGGCGGCAAGAGCTTTCCGTCCTTCTTCTATGACCAGCAGTCCGGATGCGCTCCACAGCAGGAGTCCCCACATCCACATGGGCAGTGATTGCGTGCCGAGAATCCAATGCCCGAAAGGCGTGTAGACCATCAATAAGAGCAAGATCGCTTCGACAATGACTCCGATGATGACCAAGGGATTGCTGAAGAAACTCAGCCGGAATATCGAAGAGCGATCCGACCGGCAGGCGAACACATTGGCGATCTGAGCCATCACGATCGCGCTGAGTGTCACGGTGGTGGCTTCCTTATAGACAGAAGAAGACCAATCGAGCGGGGCATTCCAACTCCAGCCATTCGCCGAGAGATAGAGAAAGAATGCACTCATGGCGATCATGGCTTCGATTGCTCCAAGAAACGCATAGGCTCTGAGGAGCAGGCGCCAACCAAGCAGCCTTTCGCCGCGCGGCCTCGGCCGTTCATCCATGATGCCGGCATGCGGAGGTTCGGCGCCCAAGGCTAGAGCAGGCAGTAGATCTGTTCCGAGGTCAACAGCAAGAATTTGCGGAACCGTGAGCGCGAGGGGCGCAGAAAAGATTCCATAGGCCAGGTACGGGACGACTTCCGGGACATTGCTCGCGAGCACGTACGTCACAAACTTCCGGATATTTGCATACACGGTCCGCCCCTCCTCGATGGCGTTGACGATGGTGGCAAAACTGTCGTCGAGTAAAATCATATCGGCCGTTTCCTTGGCCACGTCCGTACCCGCGATGCCCATGGCGATGCCGATATCCGCTCTCTTTAGAGCAGGGGCATCGTTCACTCCATCGCCGGTGACGGCCACGATTTCACCCATCTCCTTCAGGGTCGAAACGATCCGCATTTTGTGCCGCGGCGCCATGCGCGCGAAAATGGGGTCCGGCTCTCCCGGTCGCGTGGGCATAAGCAGGCGGCGGAGCTCCGCATCGAGCAGTGAATCGATGCGAACTCCTTCGATCGCCGGCACGAATCCGGTTGGCGGCCGCTGTTCAGGCAGCAACCCGATCTTCCGCGCAATGGCCGCTGCGGTAGCGGGATGATCGCCGGTGATCATGATCGTGCGCACGCCGGCGCGCCGACATTTTGCGATGGCATCACGCACGTCACGATGAGGGGGGTCCATCATGGCGACCAGACCGAGAAAAATCAGGTCCTGCTCCACCGTCTCGATATCCAAGCGGGCCATGCCCCGGTCAATATTCCGCGTTGCAAGCGCGAGCACGCGATAGGCTTGCGCAGCGAAGGCCTCACTTTGTAGGAGAATCTTGCGCCGCTCATCGGCCGTCATGGCGATCTCTTGATCTCCCTGGCGCATTCGATCGCAAAGAGGAAGAATCGATTCCGGCGCTCCCTTGGTGAAGGCCACCGGATGCCCTTCGACCCAATGCAGCGTGCTCATCCGTTTGCGATCGGCATCAAACGGTAATTCGCTCATGCGGGGGAACAGCGGGCCGTGAAACAGTCCGTGAGCCCCGGCAAACTCTAGAAGAGCCGTTTCCGTCGGATCGCCGGTCACCGCCATGCGGCCGTCCTGCCGGCGGACGCGTTTCGCGTTGTTGCAGTGGATCATGGCATCGAACAAGGGATGCCATCGTTCCGCCTCGATCGACCCGATGAGGGGGCCCCGTGCGAACAGGCATCCTTCTCTTGTTTCTACGACGAGGTCGTTCAGGTAAAAGCACTCCACCGCCATGCGATTTTCGGTAATGGTGCCGGTCTTATCCGTGCAAATCACCGTCGTGCAGCCCAGAGTTTCGACCGACGGCAAATGTTTGATCAGCGCTCCGCGGTTTGCCATTCGTTGGCTCCCCATGGCAAGAGCCAGCGTGACGGTCGGGAGAAGTCCTTCCGGTACATTGGCCACGATGACGCCGATGCCGAAAATCGCGCTGATCCAGAAGCCCAATCCCATCCAGATGCCGACCATAAAAAACATTCCGCCCATCGCTAGCGCGAAGAGGCCGAGCACATGCGTAATCCGAATGATCTCTTTCTGCAGGGGGCTCAATCCTGATTGAACCGATGTGGTGAGGCGGGCGATCTTGCCAAACTCGGTCTGCATGCCGGTGGCGAACACGGCGGCTTGCCCGTGGCCGGACAGCACCGTTGTGCCGGCAAATACCAAATTTGCAATGTCGTGGAGGTTGTTGTCTTCAACCGGCTGAGCTGTCCGCAGCTGAGCTTGGGATTCCCCGGTTAGGGATGAATTGTCCACTCGCATGCCGACCGCTTCCACGAGCCGCGCGTCCGCGGGAATTTGTTCTCCTTCTTCAAGAAGGAGCAAGTCGCCCGGCACAATATCGGTCCGCGGGATCTGCAGGTGCTTGCCGGCGCGCAGGACCCACGTATGAGAAGGCAGGAGTCCTCGCAAGGCTTGGACGGCCCGTTCTGCTTTGTATTCTTGGATAAATGCAAAAATGGCATTGACAATGATGACGCCGAGGATCGCCCACCCGAGCACCGCCATACCTTCTCCAGGATGGAGATATTCGGCGAGAAACGCGAGGGCCGCCGCGATCCATAGCAGGAACGCCAGAAAATGAGTGAATTGGCGGAGAAAGCGGCCCGTCAGCGATCCGGCCTTCAGCTCAAGGCTGTTGCGGCCATAGCTCACGAGCCGCCGTGCCGCTTCATCGGGGGCTAGGCCGGCGGAAGACGTCGCAAGCGCGTCATAGACTTCGTTCGCGGGCAAATCATGAATCGGCCAGCGGATCGTGTCAGGCACCTGCTCCTCGGACGATCAACACCGAGCAAGCGGCATACTTAAGCAAGCTTTCCGAGACACTGCCGAGCTCCAGGCGTTCCGCTCGGTTCAATCCCCGGGAGCCTGCCACCAATAGATCGGTGTTGTTTCGAGCCACTCGTTTCAGAATAGTGTCGATGACATGATCCGTGGCGATCTCTGCCGTCACGGTATAGCCTTCCTTGAGGAACTGCTTGCGAAATTCGGCGACCAATTGGCGGGCCTTATCCCGTCGGGGCTGCAGGAGCTTTTCCAATTGCGTGGCCGATAAATACCGTACAGCCAATTCCGTCACCATCGGTTCTACGACGGAGATCACGATCACATGAGCCGATTCGGGAAGAAGGGTTGTGCTCAAAAAGCCGGCTGCCATGCGAGAATGCCTGGAGCCGTCCACCGCGAGAAGGACATGAGCGAGTTTGGTAACAGGTTGTTTCATGATGAGGATGGAACAAGGGGCGAGTGTGGAAACTTTACGCGAGACGCTTCCGAGAAGAAACCCACGTACGTCGCTCAACCCGCGGCTGCCGAGGATGATCAGATCAGCTTTGTGCCGCCGCGCTTCCCTCGCAATCGTCGGCGCGATCGGGCCATGGGACAAGAGCGTGCGGATTTTCGTGTGAGGCTTCGTGACCGCTTGTGACAAACTGGCTTTCGCCATTCCGGCCATCCGGCGGAGCACCAGCGTGCCTGCCTTGTCCAGAGCCGCTCTGAGCCGGTTCGCGGGTGCCGCCTTGCCGGTGAAGCCCTGCTTTATCAAAGATGCATCGACGACATGGACGAGCGTCACTATTTGGGGCGGCCGATCAGCCAGTGCTTCGAGAAATTGCACTGCCCATTCCGAAAATTCCGATCCATCCACCGCGCACATGATATGCATGGGCTTGTCTCCGGGGTTTGATTCTTGCTGGAACAAGGTCTGCATCGTATATGCCTTGGGTTCATGACGCAAACAGCCCAATGGGCCATGCGCTTTCGAAGACTTAGCCCGATCGGCCGCTGTCATTCAGCAGGTGGGGTTGCGGCTTTTTGCGGCAGCAAGAGGACGGGACTGTGGTGATTGTCATCACTGAGGGCCGTGCGCGGTGAAAAAGGGAGGAACGCGACATGAGAGGTGCCGTGAGGCCTGAACGACAATTGGGCTTGACCCTGGGATTCGGAGCGGCTCTTTGCGCTTGTTTTGCCGTACCGGCCGATGCCGGTCCTACCGCTCGTATATCCGAATCCGGAGAAATGTTGGAACTGGAGTATGAAGGGGCGGGGAGAACCTATACCGACACGATCCCCTTATACCGCACCGGCAAGATTCGGTATTTCAGCGCCGGTGTCGGGATTGAAGAGCGATCGGCAAGCTATCCGCCCTTCCCTCTCAAATTGGTTTTTACCGCCGGCGGCAAGCCATATGTCGCAGGTGTCTCCGTGACGGTGCAGCAGAGTAATGGAAAGACCGTCGCCAGCATTCCGCGCGAGCATGTGACCGGTCCCTGGCTCTTCCTGGATGCGCCGGATGGGTCCTATCATATCCAGGCAACGATGGAAGGGCAGATTGAGCATTTCAAGGATGTAAAGATCGAGCGGGGAGAACAAAAAGTCCTGCATATGCGATGGCGCGATGACCGAGGATGACAGCGGAGGCCGAGGCGTCGGAAAAAGGAGGAGCCCATGCGGCAAACCGAATTTCTGCAGAAAGCGTGCGATCCGAAAACTCTGTCGGTGGGACAGTTGATGCAAGACGCGGTGTTCACATGTGGGCCGCATACGGATTGCCTGACGGTCAGCCGTCTCATGACCCAACATCACTTCGGTAGTTTGCCGGTGGTTGACGAAGACCGAAACTTGCTCGGCTTAGTGACCGAATATGATCTCCTTCAATTGATGATCGAAGGACGGGAATTGGGGAAGGTCGCCGTGAATCAGGTCATGAGCGCGCACGTCCTTACCGTGACGGAAGACAAGTCGCTGTCCGAGGTGGCCAATCTGTTTCAGGACCGCTACGTGACGAGGGTGCCGGTCGTACGGGGGAAGATGTTGGTCGGCATCGTGGCGCGACGAGACCTCTTGTTCGGCTATCTGAAAGCATCCGCCTATTGGTCATGAAGACCCGGGCTGGGCGCGTCTCGGCGCGCCGGGGTCGGGTGGGTGAGATTGGCCTGGGCGCGTCCCGGCCCGGTTCTTCTTTATAGGCACGGCGGCGGTAACCGCAATTCTTCCGGCAGCCTGGTCGTTTTATCCATGCAGGCCCCATCTATTTGGCGTTGGGTAAGACCTATGACACCGGCCAGATTCGTTCCTCGCAGGTTGGCGCCTTGAAAATTGGCGTCCTCGACCTTCGTGCCGGTGAGGTCGGCGGCACGGAGATCGGCTTCTTGCAGGTTGGCATGAGAGAGGTCCGCTTGCAGGAGATCCGTGGCAGTGAGCTGCGCGCCGACCAAATTCGCCCCTTCCAAGGACGCGCCGCGTAATTGTGCGCGGTGCAGGTTCGCCTTGGGCGCATAGACCTCGGTCAGGTCGCTCCCTTGGAGGTTGGTCTCCGCCATGATCGAGTTGATCAGGACGGCCCGATGCAGTTTGGCCCCGCGAAGGTCGGCGCCTTTGAGATTGGCTTTGTACAGCACTGCCATCGTGAGATTGGCCGATCCCAGCTTCGCTTTGGTCAGATTCATTCCTTCCAAATTCGCGTTTCCCAGGTCGGCTCGCTCCAGCCCGGCCGACTGAGCGTCGGTGTAGCGCAAGTCGGCGCCCCTCAAGATCGCGTCCCGCAGTTCGGCTTTGGACAGATTGGCTTCGTCAAAATAGGCGCCGTCCAATTCGGCTTCAACCAAGGATGCGCCTTCAAGGTTTGCTCCGTCAAAGAACGCGCCCTGTAAGTCGGCCTGTCGCAGGTTTGCCCGCCGCAAATCCGTTCGTCGCAAATCCGCCCCGACCAGATCTACGGCAACCAGCTTCGCGTGGGATAGACGCGCCCCATACAAATAGGCGTCCATGAGGGTGGCTCCGCTGAGATCCGCCTCGCTGAGATCGGCGTCCTCGAAGTGCGCCCGCTCCATCGTGGCCTCTCGCAAGCGCGCGCCTCGTAGATTCGCGCCATAGAGGACCGCCTCGTTCCCGAGAGACTCGCTCAAATTCGCCTGGATCAACTGCGCATGGCGGAGATCCACTCCCACCAGATTACTCTCCCGGAGATCGGCCTCGGACAGATCGGCCTCGGCTAAGTGAGCTTGGACAAGGCTCGCCCGCAGGAAGCTCGCCTGCCGCAATACCGCGCCCTGCAAATGGATCCGTTCCAGATTAGCTCCCATGAATGAGGCACGGCTGAGATCGGCCAAACAGAGATCGGCTCGCCGCCCATTGTGATCGGCTCGGTTGCCGAGCCATCGTTCGTGAGAACTGAGCAGTTCGCGCAGCATGTTGAGCGTGGGACGCTTTCCCTTGTATGGTCCCGCGCAAGGCACCGGCGCAGTCTGTTGCCGAGATTTCACCGAGGCTCCGGTTGCAGCCTGCGGACCCGCTATCAGGCACCAGCCCAACGCAATCGCCATCCATCCTGCGGCAAGCCTCATGTCTACCTCCTTCTCCAATCATATGTCCTTGTCAACGATACCGGCGAGCTCCTCTATCGCCGGTGAGATACGTACGTCGAACGGTCCGCAGCTCTCGAGCCGGCGGTAGGCCTCGGGGAGGGATCGCAGGTTCATCTCGACTCGCTTGCGGATGTCGTCGAGCGGCAGGGATTGAGGAATCCTTCTCCCTGCCCGTATCACCGGAGCCAGCAACGCCTCACCCGGCTGCATATCATCGGCAAGCGTGATGATATCGTGCGTCAGGCCTTCGTCAGGACCTCTGTATCGATAGACCTGTTTGCAGCCCGGC
>DASSBQ010000372.1:0-4181 GCA_035698625.1 Nitrospiraceae bacterium | reverse complement strand
ATCAGGTCTTGCGGCATACCCGCAGCTTGGCGCTCGATCTTCGGCCTTCCCTGCTGGATGAACTGGGGCTCGTACCGGCGTTGCGATGGTATGCCGGCAAACAGGCGGATCGGGCAGGATGGACCCTCCAATTCCATGCCGGCGAGATCGGCTCTCGGCCGTCGCCTGAGGTGGAGATTGCCTGCTTCCGGCTCGCTCAAGAAGCGTTGACCAACGTGGCGCGCCACGCGCAAGCGAAATATGTGGACGTGCGCATTGAACGAATGGGTCGAGGCCTGCTCTTGACCATACGGGATGATGGAATCGGATTCGATGTCCAGTCGACTCGCGCGGGAGCCTCCATCGGAACCAGCGTGGGCTTATCGGGGATGGAGGAACGGATTCACCTGGCCGGCGGTCGGATCGCCATCGAATCAACGCCGGGCAAGGGTACCGAGCTCCGAGCCACCTTCGCGTAATCACAAGTCGGCCGGTAAAGCCGTCGGTGCAAGCTGAGGAGGAGAATGGTTCTCGCCTCGTGTCGGGCGGGAGACGCCTGCTTCTTGTTGCGTAATCAATCGGCCGCGAGTACGCTGTGCTTCATCGAAGCTCAGTCGCAAGGGTAAGCGTCGCCCTGTCGATCCGAACGGACCGGAGCGTTAGCGGATGATTGATGTCAAGATTGAATTGCGCCAGGTCGCCGGAGGGTGGGAGCAACTGCTCTGCGCCGTCACCTCCCATGACGAACAAACCGTCGTCTTGGATATTCCGGCCAGGGTCGGGGAGATCTTTCCAAGCCGGGACATCGCAATCGCCACCCTCAAGGAACGTGTGTCGTTCGAGCTGCAGCAGAACCACCGGCACGAGTCGGGAGACGATATCAAATGGCTGATAACCGTGCATCCGGCGCGGGCTGCTCACTAACCCTGAACCGGCCGTAAGGAACCGCTCCCATACGGGGATGTGGTCTTAAGGCCGACAATCCGCCGCCGTCTTCAGATGACAAAGTTCGGCAAGGTGGCGTAGTATCGGGCCGCGCCGGGACTTTTCCGGCTATTCCGCACCGCATTGGCTGCGTCATACATGAGCATAATCCACCGGATTCTTGTAGCCATCCTGTCCGCATTCTTGTTCACGACCGTTGTCTCGGCGCAGGAAAAGACGGCATCTTCCTTCCACGTGATTTCGCTTGATGCCGGCAAGATTGCGTGGATCACGTTGACCGAAAAGCTGGAAGTCGTGATCGCTTTCAAGGAGCCGATCGACGACATCCATTCGGCGATGTGGACGAAGGCGCGAGATATCGACTCGGCGCTCACGCTTGTGGATCTGCTGCAGAAAACCCGGATTCGGTCTCTCGAGGTCAATACAAAGGATCCGTTGAGCCTGCGTGACGCCCAGCGGTGCAAAGTCCGATGCGAGATCGTCGGACTCCGATTCGCTCCCAGCCAGTAGGCCGGCCTATGCATATGCAATGGACGGATAGCACGATCCACATCTATACGGACGGCAGTTGTCTCGGCAATCCTGGTCCCGGCGGCTGGGCCTATGTCATTCGGGACCGGGACATCGCAATAGAAAACCATGGCTCGGAGCCGTTGACGACGAATAATCGCATGGAAATGACGGCTGCCATTCAGGCCTTGAAGACATTGCCGCGCGAGCCCATGTCCGTGGTGCTGTATTCCGATTCTCAATTGCTGATTAAGACCATGACGCTCGGTTGGAAACGAAAAAAGAACCATGACCTCTGGATGCGGTTGGATGCGCTCTGTGCCGTGCACCGGATTATCTGGGAATGGGTGCGCGGTCATAATGGACATGCGGAAAATGAGCGCTGTGATCGATTGGCGCAATGCGCCGCTAAAGCCGCGAGGTGATCCTATGCGTATGCTCGTCGTCATTGCGGTCAGCCTGAGTTTCGGCGGTTGTATGGGATCACCGACTCCGCTCCAGGGAACGGCGGACGAAGGCATCGCCATTATGAAGCGGGTTAATTTTGAATCGGCTCCTGAAGCCAAACTGCAGACCGCGCAGGATCTACTGGCCCATGCCGAGCAGTATGACCGTCAGGTCACTGCGACGAGTTCTGCCGCTACGAAAATGGAGGCGCAGCGGTTTAGGGGAAGCGAGCGGGCGACCGCCGCCATTCTGATGAGAGATGCGGGCTCCGATTATACGCGGCAGCAACGGGTGGACAAGGCGCGCGAGGTGTACCGATCAATCGTGACGACCTTTACGGGGGAGAACGAAGTCAGCTTTCGGAGCGGAGCCGAGGCGGCGCTCCAACGCTTAAACGACAGCGAACCAGTGAAATGAATCGTCGATCCGTCAAACACGTCCCGAGGCGCGGATAGCGCGACATTCACCAAAGCAGACCAGGAAGGGACGGACGATCGATTACCGGCGGCGAAAACAATAGAAACGCCGGCCGCATTCCCAGCAACGAAACGGATAACGGCCGATTAAGCTGAAGAGAAACTCCTTGATCCCATGTCGAGATGAACGATAGATGCGGTGGGTGCAGGTGCATTGGCGAGTCAGCACGTTGTTTTTATATGCCACGGTGTACATTGAGCAGACGAATTGTCTGCGGGTGTGAGACAAAAGTCAACCGGTATCCCACCGGCCACGGCCGCTGGCGCTCATAGACATTCCGTCCTCCCCGCGCGCGACAAGTTGTTCCGGCTCGCCAAATTCAAGGCGATCCACCGGCGAAGGCCGGCGGAATAGAACACATTTTTGTCTATTCAGAGTTGGCCTCGTCCTTGCTCATACTGACACTCACCCGCTGTGTCTTTTATTACCGTTTTTGGCACCCATATGGGCTGGGAGGTCCGTCATGACAATCAAGAACCCGATGCTGGCGTTGGCCGTACTTTTGAGTGGTCCGACACTTTCGTACGGAGTGGAACAGACGACAACGACGAGCCCGCCGCAAAGCACGATCCAAGGAACGCTGCCGGCGTTTCCCCCCTCCGACAAGTGCAGCACCTCTGCGCCGTGCCGGAATGTCGCGGGAGAGATCGTGAAAATCGAAGAGTCCTATTGGATTCAGCAACCTGATGGGACCCAGACGCATATCCGTGTTAAGCCCGATACCAAGATTGAATCTCGAGTGAAGGTCGGCGATAGCATTGCGGCGCAGGTCACATCGAGCGGAGACGCCGAGGCAGTCCTCAAATTGGGAAGCACACCGCATTCAACCGAGCTAACGGTTCCGGCCAAGGAACTGGGCGATCTTCGATGAACTGCTACTGGATAGAGCAGAAGAATGGCGGCCGTCATTCTTCACGAATGACAGCCGCCGTTCGATCGCCGCCGCATGCGAAGACCGCGGATGAACCGGCTTGCCGGTCTGCCGAGTTCGCAGCGACTAGTCTTCTCGTTGCAGGGTCGTTGTGTGGCCCTTGTCGGTGATATAGGCCTTCACATGATCACCCTCGACCACCTTGTCGAGCTTGGTGCTCTTATCGACGTGAATTTTTACCTCTTTCCCGTCATTGTCCTTGATCCAATAGTACTCGCCGTCGATTTTCATCAACGTGCCTTTCACCGTGTCTTTGGTGAGCCGCTCGGAGATCGACGGTGATGCTTCTTTCTCACCCATCGGGTCGGCTGCCAGAGCGGTTCCGACGCCCGGGCTTAACAGGGCGACCGCGGTCAGTGATAAAACCAACTTACTCATGAGGGCCTCCTTTTTGGTTTCGCGGAAATTCAACTTGTCTATACTAGAGTGACTAAGAACCGGCCTTTATACAATGGGGAAAACCCTAGTCCTGCGCTCGAGCTACCCCAATGTCCCCAACGGATTGGTCCGTACCATCGACCCTTGCGACCCTTGCCGCACCGGCTGCGGAGTTGAGATACGGTCAATCTCATGATGCGGCCGCCCTCCCGAAGCCCGATGGCGCCGTCTGCGCCAATCTCGACAACAGTCGTATCGTGCTCCCCGCTCTTGTACCAATAGTATCCCGGTTCGACAGGCTTCTTGCGCGTCCATTTCAGCATCGGGATCAGGCAAGTTCTTTGTTTCGGTGGAACACGGACCCAAGCACATTCTCTCCTGTACCGGACGTGTAGGACATGATGCGCAGCAGGCTCCTTTCGGATCTTTTTACAACCTACAACCCCACATTGAGTTGGAATTGAAGCCATGCGGCCTTGCCGACCGACTGCACGGTTAGGAGAGACGCCTCAAA
>DASSBQ010000371.1:0-7085 GCA_035698625.1 Nitrospiraceae bacterium | reverse complement strand
CATGCACCTGAGCAAGTTCATAGAGAATCGTTTCGCCGTCCGGACCCATCATGGAGGAATTGCCATCCCCGACATACTCGAGGGCACGGCGGGCCGCCTTCATCGCTGAAGGACCTCCTTCTAGGAATTCAAGCATCGAAGCGGGCATTTGCGCATCGGCGAGGCGGCGTGGTTGCGCCTCTTTCTCGGCTGCCAGGCAGGCGGCGTAGGCCATATTCAGATCCACGACCCGCGCATGATGCAACGCGCCCGTCCGGGTAAAGATTCCGATCGGAGTTCTGACCTGGAAACTCACCAGCTTCATGGCCTGCTCCAACTCATGGCATAGTCTTTCAATTCCACTGTCTCCAATTCCGACATGACCGTGAACGGCCGGCGCGATTCAATCATCACCGCCACCTCGTCTGTCTTCTCCTTGGTCGCGCTCGCTCCGACCGCTTGAGGCTGCGGTCCGTGATGAATTCCTTGGGGATGGAGCGTCAGCATGCCCGGCTCAATACCGGCGCGGCTGAAGAAATCACCGGAGTGATAGAACAATACTTCATCGTAATCCATGTTCCGGTGATAAAACGGAACCCGCAGCGCCTTCGGATCGCTTTCGAGTGGTCGTGGTGCAAAAGTCGAGACGAGCAGACCGCCGCTTTGAAACGTCGCGTGTACGCTCGGCGGCAAATGGTAGCGCGCACTGGTGACCGGGCGAAAATCACGCACGTTGAGTTTCGCGACCCAAAGATCGCCCTTCCACCCGACGACGTCCATTGGGTAGAACGGATAATAGACGCGCGTGCACTCGCCGTCTCGCTTGATGCGGACCTCCCATTCGCGCCGGCTGCCGGCATCCTCGGGGGGAGGCGACAGTTCCGGACTGGACAATACCCCGGGATCGAACAAGGCATGGCGGCCCAGCGGTCCTCGATCCGGCAGAACGACGGGTAAGGGCGTCTCCACAATCACAAACAGGCCCGTGCCGACTGAGGAATCGACGTGAATGCGATAAGTGGTTCCTTTCGGAATGACCAGGTAGTCACCAGGCTCATACGTCAAGGCGCCATAATCCGTTTCGCACCTGCCCTGCCCGCTATGCACAAAAATGATCTCGTCGCCGTCGGCGTTCCGCAAGAAATGCGGCATGGTCTCTGTCCGGCGTGAGATGAAGACGCGCGCGTCGCTGCTTTCCAGAATAGGCGACGGCTTGCCCTCCGCCGTACGCTGATCGGCAGTGGGGAGCCCGGCGCATTGGAATGCCCGCGGACGCAACGGCCCTTCAATCCTGCTCCACCCGGTCGGGGGATGCGTCCGATAGAGGTGGGAAGACGGACCGCTGAATCCCTCGCGGCCATGCTCCTCTTCGTAAAGGCCATCGGGGATACCGACATGAGCCTGGGCGGGAGCCGTCCCCTTTTTTTGCAAGTACATCACGAACCTCCTGAGGCGTCAGGCGCGGCGCGCTGCCCTACGAGGCGATTCTGTACGGCTTGCGTGGATCCTCGTCATAGGGAAGCGGAAGAGTCTCATAGTCCACAATGGTGCGCTCCACGCTCTCGACTTGATCGCGCTCGATATCCTTGTAAAGAGACTCCACTGTCGTGCGCACGAATGTCTTGGACTCTTCTTTTCCATGCTGGCGCTGGGTCAACTCAAAGAAGACTCCGCAGCCGGGAAACAGGGGATACGTAAATCGTTGCTTCAGCGGGCCGAACCCATCCCGGCCGTCTTTCACGTCACCGCTGAATCGCACTCCATGGGATTCCCATTCGCGGCACACCGCCTCGATATCATCGACCTCCATCGCGATGTGTTGCACACCCTCTCCATACTTCTCGATGAATTCACAAATCTGTGATTTCAGCTCTTTGTTCCTGCCTTGCATCAACGCGATCTTGGCATTCCCGCGCTGCACCACCAGGGTGTCCATGCTCGATTTGTCAGTGCCGACATCCTGGGCCGACCAGATGACCTGGAACCCGAGAATTTTTGTAAATAAGAATTCCGCCGCCTCCAGATTCTTCACACACAAGGTGATGTGATCGATTCCCATCAGCTGTTCCATAATGCTCCCTCCTGCAGAGCCGGCCATAAATCCGGTTTGACTGAGTTCCTGATCTGAGGAAGTTCACTTGGTTCGGATCATACAACATAATAGTTGCATCATTCAATATAAAAACTGTATCATCGTAAACATCGGGTAGGGATCTCCTGAAAAATCATGATTATCATTTCACGCATCATACGCATCCGGACAGCAACTCCTCGCCTTTCACCATCGTGATAGCGATATTCTATGAGCCTTCATTTCAGCGTAGCCGACTCGGACAATCCTGTTGACCTCATGAACGGAGGTGCGCCATGTCGTTCTATGAACAAGTGCGCGGCGAAGTGCTTCGGCATGGAGCGATCAACAATATCTATCTGGCCCGGTTTCGCGCCGGCGACTTGAGCCATGACGACTTTTGTGCGTTCGCGATCGAGTTTCACAGTTTTGCCCGATTCTTTCCCCGTATTCTCGCCGCTCAATTGGTCAATACCGAGGATGAAGCCGTGGCCGATGAATTGACCAAGGTTCTCTATTCGGAACTTGGGGATGGTCGCGTCAAGAATCGACATGAATTGCTGTATCGGGACTTTCTTCGATCCATCGGCATCGACATCCATGAAGCGATGAGCAAGCCGATGCTGCCTTCCACCAAGGCCTACATCGAAGGCATGGAACGGCTCTATGGCAGCACCAACCATGCAACCGCGCTCGGCGCTTCTTTCGGCCTCGAAAATATGGCCATTACGATGTGGGACCACTTGATTCCCGGCCTGATCCGCCTCCGGGCTTCACGGTATCCGTCGATCGATATGACCTACTTTACCTTTCATCGCGAATTGGAACAGACCCACGAGGATGCCATGAAGAACGCGGTTCAGGCGGTCGACGGAGCGGGAGGATTGGCTCGGCTCGCTCTCCAAGAGCGGCAGGATTTCCGGTACGGGATGTTCGCCGTCCTTGATTACTTGGAAGCCTTTTGGTTGGGGCTCGAGCATCGCCAAGAGTCACCGATGCATGTCGAAACACGCGCTTCCTTCCCGGACGCGAAAGGTGTACACATCAGTCGCGCCAGTCTGCTGTGAGGGCGAGGCGTCAAGACTCGAATGTCTCAAGAAGCTAGCAGTCCACCAGGAGAGCCATGATGTTCGAGACCGCCCGATTCCTAGCCGAAGTAAAAGACCGCTATAGCCTCAAAAGCGACTATGCCTTGGCCGCCAAGCTGGGCATTGCCCAGCCGGAGGCCAATCTGATCCGCCGGGGCCTCAAAGTCCCCAAGCCGGAACTCTGCATCAAAATCGCCAATCTTCTCGAAAAAAACCCTGTCGAACTTCTGCTCATCGCCCAGAAAGATAAGGCTCCTGTTCGGGCCAAAGAGTATTGGAAGCTGGCCTTGACGGCGGTCGATGTCATGCTGCACGTGCCGAAACGGCCCCACTATCTGCCTAAGAAAGTGGAAGCAATCGGCCGGGAGCTCCGGCAATTGGAGTCGCAAACTCTGACGTACGAAGGGGCCGCGGCCAATGCGGAAGCGGTTCGCTTAATGGAAACCGCCGAACGGTCGGTCGACGCCATGATGGAGCGGTGGAATATTTGGAAGAAGGGGGAAGCGCTCTATCCCAATTATCTGCTGGCCAATCAGGCCGCGGCGCGCAAGCACGTGAAGATTCGGCGCCTCGTCATTCTGACGCGCGAACAAATGCTCAGTGAGACATTGGCTGCCGATGCAATACAGGTCATGGACGACCAGCGGCGGTCGGGAATCAAGATCTTCTATGCCTTTCGGGAGGAATTGGTCCATTCACCGATGTTCCAGCGACTGGAAGAAGGGTTCCGCAAATACGGCGCCGCTCAAGACATGAACACCGCGATGTTCGATCGTGAAATCCTCATCTTCTCACAAACCTATGGAACGGTGCCGCTCGGGGTCGTCGGCACTCCCACCCCTATTACGATGATCAACAGACTTCAGATCTCTTGGAAACCGGACATGATTCGCGAGCTGGATCCCGCCCCGCTGTTCGACATGACCCGGTATGTCTTCGAGTATGAAGGAGCCGATCTGTTCAGAGAGCAGCTCGCCCGATTCCGGAGGGCCATCCGTGAAGTTCCCATCCGAGCCGTTTAAGATCAAAGTCGTCGAACCGATCCGGCGAACCAGCCGCGATGAACGGGAACGGCTGCTGCGGGAGGCCGGTTACAATCTGTTTCGCGTGCCGGCGGAGAGCGTGTACGTCGATCTGCTGACCGACAGCGGCACCTCGGCCATGAGCGACGCCCAGTGGGCAGGGCTCATGCTGGGAGATGAATCCTACGCCGGCAGCAAAAACTACTACCATTTCGTCTCCGTCGTTCAGTCGATCTTCGGGTATCGGCATATCATTCCGACGCACCAGGGGCGCATGGCCGAGAATCTTTTGTTTTCGACCGTCCTCAAGCCGGGCATGCATGTTCCCAACAACATCCACTTCGATACGACGCGGGCCAATGTCGAGCACCAGCAGGCGGAAGCACTCGATCTGGTCATTAAAGAAGCCTATGACCCGCGCTGCGAGCTGCCCTTCAAAGGCAACATGGATCTGATGAAGCTGGAAGAAACGATCAACCGGCTCGGCCGCCATACCATTCCCTTTGCGATGATCACCATCACGAACAACAGCGGGGGCGGACAACCGGTCTCCATGGAGAACATCAGAAATACCCGGGACCTGCTGACTCGATATGGCATCCCATTGATCTTTGATGCCTGTCGCTTTGCCGAGAACTGTTTTTTTATCAAAGAACGGGAACCGGGTTATGAGGGAGCCGCGCTGATCGATATTGCGAGGGAACTCTTTCGTTACGGTGATGGGTGCACCATGTCCGCCAAGAAAGACGGACTGGCGAACATCGGTGGATTCCTCGGATTGAACAATGAACGATGGGCGCAGGACATCACGAACATGCTGATTCTCGTGGAAGGATTTCCTACCTATGGAGGATTGGCAGGCCGCGACCTGGAGGCGATGGCCCGGGGACTCGAGGAAGTGCTCGATGAGGAATACTTGCGATTTCGTGTCGGCCAAGTCCGATATTTGGGCGAACTCCTAGACGGAGCCGGAGTACCGATCCTTAAGCCGATCGGCGGTCATGCCGTATATCTGAACGCCAAGGAATTTCTTCCCGGCATGCCGGCGGATCAGTACCCGGCCCAAGCCTTGACCGTCGCTCTCTATCGAGAATATGGGATCCGCGGCGTTGAGATCGGAACGGTCATGTTCGGTAAACGTGATCCCGTAACCGGACGAACGATACACCCTGAACTTGAGCTGGTGCGGCTGGCCATTCCTCGTCGTGTCTACACCAACATGCAGATTACATATGTCGCGGAGTCGATCGCCGACTTATACAGGACACGTGATTCCATTACCGGACTGACCATGATCTATGAAGCGCCGATGCTCAGGCACTTTACCGCGAGATTTGAAGAACTACAGCGGCAATAATCTTACCGGCCCTTCCATCCCCCACCCTGTCGAATCTCGGTAATCCGGGTCCGGGCGTTCCCCAAGAAAGCCACATGTGTGTTCTTTTTAATACAGGCATATTTGCAGTCTACACGCGTTTTATGCTTGTAATCCAATGGGTTGATGCAATAAAACACGGTGGCACTTCTATTGCTTTAAGAACGTCTCGCATCGTTAACGGGGAGGCCACGTGCGATATCAACAGACTATTGGATCCACTGTATCCTGTTCCGGCGTAGGCTTGCATTCGGGTCAGCCGGTTAAGCTCACACTCCGTCCTTCTGCGTGCAATACCGGCATCACCTTTGTACAGAAGCATGGAGAAAAAGAAACCCTGCTTCCTGCCTCGGTTGCCAACCGGGTCTCGACTGAGCTCTGCACGGCCATCAGCACCAATGGTCACCAGATCAAGACAATCGAGCATATCCTTGCCGCCTTAGCCGGGCTCGAAGTGGACAACGTCGTTATTGAAGTGGACGCATGTGAAGTTCCGGTCATGGACGGCAGCGCCAATCCGTTTGTGAACCTTATCCGGAACGCCGGAATCGTCCCTCAGGCAAGACGGCAGTCCTATGTAAAAATTACGCAGCCGATCGAAGTGGTCGATGGTCCGCGTCGCGTCCGGATCGAACCATGTTCCACGCCGAAAATTTCCTATTCCATTCAGTACGATCATCCTTTGATCAAGACTCAAACATACACCTATGTGTGTTCCGCCGCTTCGTTTGAGAACGACATCGCCGCGGCCCGCACATTCGGGTTTCTCCATGAGGTGCAGGCGCTCTGGGCTCGAGGCTTGGGCAAAGGCGGCTCGCTGGAGAATACCGTTGTCCTGTCCGAGCAGGGCGTGGTCAATCAGTCTGGTCTGCGGTTCCCGAATGAATTCGTCCGTCACAAAATCTTGGACCTGATAGGCGACGTGGCGCTTCTAGGCTTTCCATTCATCGGCCATATTATCGCCGAGCGCTCCGGACACGCCCTTCATACGAAACTCGTCGAGCAAATTCTTGCGCAGCCTGATAAGTGGGTGCTGTTGAGCCCTGAGCGCCCAGTCAGCGCTTCCGAATCGCGGCCCTCATTGGGACTACTGCGTCCGGTCCCCTCTCTCGCGGTCTAACAATCCTTCTTCTCTCCTGCCCCGCGCGACACGGTCGTACCGAACCCTGTGTTTTTCATTCACATGGCCGGGTCTGCGCAAAAAAAGCGCCGGAGGTAAGTGGCCTTACCTCCGGCGTCTTCAGCCAGGCGGGACTTACCTTACTTCTTCTTCTTCTTCGCTGCCTTCTTTGTCGCCAAGATTCTCACCTCCCTTCAGAAGCGTTGAATTGAAACGGGACTTACACTGCGTGGGTGAGCTCCTCCGCCACCAGCTCAAATGTATTGGGACCGACTTTCCGAAAGCGTTTGTCGCGCTTGAGTGACGTGGCGACCGACGTCAGCGGAGTTTTACCTTTGATCTGCAATCCCCCCTCCAGCAACCGCTGCAACAATTCTTTGGCGTGCATCGCCCTATTGGCTTCCCGAAGTATTTGAAACGCCGCTTCGGG
>DASSBQ010000370.1:0-8292 GCA_035698625.1 Nitrospiraceae bacterium | reverse complement strand
ATGCCAGCTCACCCAAGAGATCAAACGTCCGATCGGGTTATTGATCACGCGGCGCGGCGCGATTGAGCAAGTTCTCGTCGGTACCGGTTGCATTCCGGCTTTTCAATCCCTTGCCAAATTTAGGGCAGGCGCTCATTCATTGCGTGGCCTTCGATTGGTGCGCACCCACCCCGGTGATGAGCCGCTCAGCCAGGAGGATTTGACCAATCTGGCGCTTTTGCGCCTGGACCTGATGGCGGCCATCGGTGTGGGTGACGACGCGGAGCCCGGCCATGTCTACGCGGCGCATTTGGTTCCCACTAATCCGCAGGGACAGGTATGTGCCGTTTTGAAGCCGGTCCTCTTCCAGAATTTCCAATTGGAGTTTGATACGTTTGTCGCCGAATTGGAGGACGATCTTCAGCGGGCAGACAGCCGGCACACGGTCCAAAGCGGACAGGAGTCCGCCTTGCTGGTGAGCGCCTCGCCGCGTAGTCGCGGGGAACAGGAGGAGCATCTCGAAGAACTGGCGGAGTTGGCCGAATCCGCCGAGGTGACCATCGTCGACCGCATCGTGCAGCGGACCCAAAATGAATACCATCGGTTCTTATTGGGCAAAGGTAAGCTGAAGGAAGTGGTCATCCGTGCCCTTCAGCGGGGCGCCGATTTATTGATTTTTGACCAAGATCTGGCGCCTGCGCAGGCCAGGGCAATTTCGGAAGTCACCGATATGAAGGTGATCGACAGGACGCAATTGATCTTGGATATCTTCGCCCGCCGCGCCCATACGCGAGAGGGCAAGGTGCAAGTGGAGTTGGCTCAGCTTCGGTACCTATTGCCTCGTCTGTCGGGGCGCGGCGCATCCCTCTCGCGGCTGGGCGGCGGCATCGGGAGCAGGGGACCGGGCGAGACGAAGTTGGAGACGGACCGGAGGCGAATTCGTGAGCGTATCACGCACTTGGAACGCGACCTGCTCCATTTTGCGCGGCACCAGGACCAGCGTCGAGCGCGCCGCTTTCGCCACGCTCTGCCGATCCTTTCCATTATCGGCTACACCAATGCGGGAAAATCGACCTTGTTGAATACGCTTACCAAAAGCCATGTCTCCGCTGAAGACCGCTTATTCGAGACCCTGGATACGACGAGCCGGCGGCTGCGCTTCCCGCATGATCGGGAAATCATCGTGACCGATACAGTCGGATTTATTCGAGACCTTCCCAAGGACCTCCTCGGAGCCTTCCGCACCACATTGGAGGAGTTGAAGGATGCCGACATGCTGTTGCATCTCGTGGATGCCAGCGCTCAGGACATCGACAGTCAGATTGCCGCGGTCGAATCCATTTTGAAGACCCTTGAGATTGAATCCATTCCGCGCATCGTGGTCCTGAACAAATGCGACCGGGTATCTCCGCATGAATCGCTCGTGTTGAGTCAGCGGTACAAGGCCATTGCCATCTCCGCCGTTCAGCCGGACACCGTGAGACCTCTGATCGCGAACATCGAATCCTTGCTGCCGTCTCTTGCTCCCGCCGCCGCGGGAGAAGGCCTCGCTTCCGGCACGCAGAGTCCGGCTCTTGTTTCCCGTTCATGAGTCGTCAATACCATAGGGAGCGCCGCGTCGGCCGGTGCGGGAAACCGCATGGCTCGTGAGAATCAAGCCCGGCTGCGCGAACGAATTCTTCGCATCGTCAAAGCATTGAAGAAGTCCAGGCCTGATGCCGCGGTCGAGCTGCACCATCGCACTGCCTGGGAGCTGCTTGTCGCCACCATACTTTCCGCCCAGTGCACCGACGAGCGGGTCAATCGGGTTACACCGGCGTTGTTTCGTCGCTATCCTTCACCCGCCGACTATGCGGCGGCCGACCAGGCGGAACTTGAAACTCTGATCAAGCCGACCGGCTTTTATAAAAGCAAGGCGCGGAATCTCATCGCATGCGCGAAGAGCGTGGCGGCCAGACAGGGGCAGCACGTGCCGAAAACCATGGAAGAACTCACGGCACTGTCCGGGGTCGGCCGCAAAACTGCCAACGTTATTCTAGGAAATTGGTTCGGCGAGCCGGCCGTGATCGTCGATACACATGTTAAACGCGTCTCAAGCCGGCTGGGACTCACCCAGGCCGCTGATCCGGATCAGATCGAAACGGATTTGCAGCGGTTGCTACCTCCGGAGCACTGGACCTCCGGATCTCAGCAGCTCCTCTTGCACGGCCGCTACATTTGTCTGGCCCGGAAACCGCAGTGCGAAAAGTGTCCGATCTATGACGATTGTCCGTGGAAAGGGAAACTTGCACGATGATTCGCAGCATGACGGGTTTTGGAAAAAAGATGGCCGTGTGGCATGAAGCTTCCGTCTCGATAGAGATGCGGTCGGTGAACCAGCGGTTTCTCGAAGTGACCGTGCGCGCGCCACGATCTATGGCGGAACTGGACGATGGAATTAAGAAAATGGTGCAGCAACGGTGCCGGCGGGGACGAATCGACGTCACCGTCTCAATCCATGGGGGGCGAACCGGTGGCAAGACACTGCAGCTTGACCGCAGTCTGGCCAAACAGTACCATCAGGCGCTCCGCGAATTGAAGAAGTCCTTGCGTCTCGCCGGCACGATCACTGTGGGACTCTTGGCCGGATTTCGCGATCTGTTCTCCCTGACCGAGGAGCCGCTGAATGAGTCCGAACTGCAAGGTTTGATTCTGGAGCTCGCCGGGGGTGCGCTCAATGAACTGGAACGGATGCGTCGACAGGAAGGACAGGCGCTGGTAAAGGATTTTGCCGATCATGTCCACCGGCTTCGAGAAAGGGCGCAACAGATTGCCGAGAAAGCCCCTCGCCTGGTAGCCGATCACTACGCTCGCATGCAAAGCCGGATCGAAAAACTTACTGCGACGGAGGTCCTCGATCAAGGGCGTCTCCTTCAGGAATTGGCCGTCTTTGCGGATCGGTGTGACATTTCGGAAGAATTGGTCAGGCTTGAATCGCATATGGTACAGTTCGAGCAGACCCTGACAAGCGATGAGTCGGTAGGGAAGACGCTTGAGTTTTTGCTTCAAGAAGTAGGGAGAGAAGTGAATACCATCGGATCGAAGGCGAATGACGCGGCGGTGGCCCAATTGGTTGTTGGGATGAAGGCCGAAGTCGAGAAAATGCGCGAACAAGTTCAGAACGTCGAGTAGGATTCCTCTTGTATGTCAGTATCGCCCGACCAGCCGGCCGCCAGATCAATGACGACGAGGAGGGGTATTCTGTTCGTCATCTCCGCTCCATCCGGGACGGGAAAAACGACCCTCTGCAAGCAGATAGCCGCTCAGGTTTCGGGTTTGTGGCATTCGGTTTCCTACACCACGCGGAAGCCGCGTCCGGGGGAAGTGGATGGGCGTGAATATTTCTTTGTGGAAGAAGCGACCTTTTTGCAGATGATCGAACGCCACGAGTTCGTGGAATGGGCCCGCGTGTATGGAAATCTCTATGGAACGCCACGCAAGGCTTTGTCCGACAAGATGGAGCAGGGCATCGACGTGTTACTGGAAATTGATGTGCAGGGGGCTAGGACCGTCAAGAAGAAATTTGAGGACGGAGTGTATATCTTTATTCTTCCGCCTTCGTTCGATGCCTTGCGCACCCGTCTGCAAACCCGCGCCGTGGATGCACCGGAAGAAATCCAGCGTCGCCTCCAAAAGGCGAAGGAAGAAGTGTGGAGCTATCGCGAATACTATTATATTGTGAGAAATGATGATCTGAAGCAGTCGTTGAAGGAACTGGAAAGTATCTTCACGGTCGAGCGAATCAAGACCAAACGTCTCAATATGGCCTGGCTGGAAGAGAACTTTATTAAGGAATCCAAAACCGTAACCGCACATCCGCCTACAACAAAGGAGAGTCTCTCTCATGATTAATATGCTGTCTCTATTGCCTGAATACACCGCCGATCAATTCGATTCACGCCATCGGCTTGTGCTCGTGGCGGCGCAGCGCGCCAAACATCTCATTCAAGGCGCCAAGGCGGCGGGCCCGTCGAAATTTACGAAAGAAACGACCGTGGCCCTTGATGAAGTCTTACGGCATAAAGTTGATTTCTTATGCGGGAAAGAAGCCCGCGACGCGCTCAAGGAATCCAAGCGTGTCAAGGAAGGCGAGACGGAACGGGTCGCGATGATGACCGGTGAAGATGCCAAAGAAATCAAGAAGGAGTTGAGTGTGTACGTGGATGATACGCCGAAACCGGCACCATCGGAAGGAGAGGAAGCATAAACCGCAGTGGAAATTCCTATCCCTACATTGACCGGCAAGCGCGTGGTTTTGGGGGTGACCGGCAGCATCGCTGCCTACAAGGCCGTCGGGTTGCTGCGGCTGCTGGTCCGGGAAGGAGCCAGCGTATCGGTAGTCATGACGGCGGCGGCCAGGCAGTTCGTCACGCCTCTGACCTTCGAGGTCCTTTCGGGACAGCCGGCCGGTCATGACCTGTTTGAAGCCCATCAAGAAATGCGCCATTTGACCCTGCCGGCGGAAGCTGACGCCATCGTGATCGCACCGGCCACCGCGCACATGATCGCCAAAGCCGCGCTGGGATTGGCGGACGATTTGCTGTCCACTATGCTGCTTACTTCCCGCTGCCCCCTGATCATGGCACCGGCCATGGATGGCGACATGTGGAAACACGAAACCGTGATCGCCCATGCGGAAACCCTCCGGCGGCGCGGCGCGGTCCTTACCGGACCGGTGGAGGGACCGCTGGCGTCCGGCCGAGTCGGCGCGGGTCGGATGGCGGACGAGCAGGACATCCTGGCGGCGGTGCAATCGGCGGTACTGGGAAAGCGGGATCTGGCAGGCCGGCGGGTATTGGTCTCTGCCGGGCCGACCCAGGAACCGATTGATCCCGTCCGCTTTATCTCTAATCGCTCATCAGGAAAAATGGGCTATGCCATTGCATCGGCGGCAAGTGAACGGGGAGCTCAGGTTGTCCTTGTCAGTGGTCCGACTCAGCTCGCCCCGCCTGCCCGGGTTGATGTCGTGCCGGTCATCACGGCGGAAGAAATGATGAAAGCTCTTCTGACGAAACTGCCGTGGGCCGATACGGTGGTGATGGCCGCCGCGGTAGCGGATTTTCGGGCTACCAAGCCGGCCGCCCGCAAGCTCAAGAAAAAAGATCAGGCCTGGACGAAGTTCGACCTGGAACCTACGAGCGATATTCTTCAGGAGCTGTCGGCCCGGCGGACCAGCCAGCTCCTCGTAGGGTTTGCAGCGGAAACAGACGATCTGCTTGCCCATGCGCGTGAAAAGCTGCATGCTAAGGGAGTTGACCTTATGGTCGCGAACGACGTGACCATCGAAGGGGCCGGGTTCGGCTCCGATTTGAACCAAGCTGTTCTGATCGACCGGACCGGCCGGATGATGGAGTGGCCCCTCATGCCGAAGCGTGCGCTGGCGGATCGAATCCTTGATGCCATCGAGCAGCTTCGGCGAGAAGAGTAGCCCCTCCCCCCAGCCCGGCAGCGACGACTTTGTTTGCGAGGCATGCGTCATGGCTTCTCCAGGCCGTATTGATTCTCTTCTGGCTGCGGAAATCGACCGTCTAGCGACCGCGCTCGCCAAGGATCCGCGCTCCAAATCCTTCATGCCGTTGGCAGAATCTTATATGAAAGCCGATATGTGGCAGGAAGCGGCAGGAGTTCTGGAAGACGGGTTGAGGGTCTATCCGGGGTTTGTGACGGCTATGGCTGCGTTGGGTCGTGCCTACGAACAATTAGGGCAGCCGGCCAAGGCCAAGGCGATCCTCGAAGAAGTCGTCGCGCAAAGCCCGGATAATCTTCGCGCGCATCGGATTCTCGCAAGAATATTTTCGAGCGAAGGTCAGGTGGACCCGGCATTGAAATCGTGCGCCGCGATCCTTGCCGTGAACCCGTACGATGAGGAAGCGCTGACGATCCGGCAGGCCGTCGGCGGCGGCCGATCCGCCGACGATGAAAGCATGGCGCGGGCGAAACGCGAAAAAAATCGGCTCGAGCAACACAATGACCAAAGGAAAAACGGCAATGGGCCGCAACAGGCCATGATCATTCCTGAACCGATTGTCTCGACCGTGCCGGAACAGACTGACGCAGAGCCGGTCTCCGCACCATCCATGACACCCTGCAGTGCGGCTGTGGCACAACTTGAAGTGTGGCTCAAGACCATCCGATCGCGCCGCATGCCGGCTCCCCAATAGGCTTTCGAATTCCCTTCGGGTTCCTTGGACGTTTGACCCCTCCTCAGCACCCTGTTACAATGCCGCCGCTGTCAGCATTCGGTCACGCTGCGGCTTGAAAAGATACGGCTTACGGAAAAATGCTGCGGCTGCTCGTGCTCCATGGTCCCAATCTGAACCTCTTGGGGACCCGAGAGGAATCGGTCTACGGGACCACCACCCTTGCAGAAGTAGACGCGGCCCTTGCGCAATTTGCCGAAGAGCATCAAATCGGCATGACGATTCGCCAGTCGAATCTTGAAGGCGAGTTGGTAACATGGATACAGGAAGCAAAGGGGCGTTTCAACGGAATCGTTATTAATCCGGCCGGGTATACGCATACGAGTGTGGCTATTCGTGATGCGATCACCGCTGTCGCGCTTCCGGCCGTAGAAGTGCACCTCACCAATATCCATCAACGCGAGGAGTTCCGCCACAAATCCTTTATAGCGGGTGTCGCATTGGCGCAAATCTCCGGATTCGGCCCAAACGGTTACCTTCTGGCGGTGCGTGGCCTCGCCGACCATCTCAGATCTTCAAAATTCAGAGGAGTTCGCTCGCGCAGGTCTTCCCGGGACCGCTCCACGAGACGCGGGGGAGCCAAGTAAACCGGACACCGGTCATTTTTCGTCCTAAGGAGAATCGTTGTGATCACCACAGCCGAGTTTCGCAATGGCAGCAGGCTTCTAGTCGAGGGAGAACCCTTTTATATTGTCGAATTTCAACACGTCAAACCGGGGAAAGGCGGAGCGTTTGTTCGCACCAAATTGAAGAGTTATCTCACTGGCAACGTATTGGATCGAACGTTTCGCTCCGGGGAACGGTTCGAGGAGCCCGACCTCGAGGAACGGGACATGCAATTTCTGTATGCGACCGGCGATTCGTATACGTTCATGGATACCGAGAGCTATGAGCAGTTTACCTATGAAAAACATCAGCTGGGGACCAACGCGGACCTTCTGAAAGAGAATACGGTGTCCACAATTTTGGTGTACGAGCATCGTCCGATTGCGGTCGACCTGCCGATCTTCATTGAGCTAAAGGTCGTGGATGCGGAGCCCGGCGTCCGAGGCGATACCGCTTCCGGAGGGAGCAAGCCGGCCAAGGTCGAGACCGGCGCCACCATCAAAGTTCCTCTGTATCTGGAGATCGGGGAAACCATCAAGATCGATACGCGTACGAGAGCCTTCGTGGAGCGCGTCCGGTGAGCCGGTCTCCCCGAGCGAACCGTCCCGGGAAAGGGCGATCGCGTCCCATCATGCTGCCCGGTTCATTTGCTCAGCATGCAGCGGAAAGTAACCAACCGCTGTTGTATCCCGAGCAGGTCGGGCAGATTCAATCGCTCATCGATCTGTTGAAACGAAATCACCTGACCGAATTGGAAGTCGAGCGTGCGGGAGTCCGAATCCGCTTGAGCCTCGAAGCGGGCGCAAGAGCCGCGCCGGCTCAATCGAGTGAGGCGCCGCATGCGCCTGCGGCGGCCGCCTTGCCGGTGACTTCTCAGGTGTCAGCGCCGCCGGAAAACAGCGGTCTCATCACCATTACATCGCCGATTGTGGGGACGTTCTATCGATCACCTTCTCCTGATGCCGATCCTTACGTGGAAGAAGGCGACTATGTCAAACGGGGGCAAGTGTTGTGTATCGTGGAAGCGATGAAGCTCATGAATGAGATCGAATCGGAAGTGGACGGCCGCATCACCAAGATTCTCGCGGAGAGCACCAAGCCGGTGGAGTATGGGCAGCCGCTCTTTCTCATTGATCCGACTGCCACGCCATAGCAAGAGACGGCCTCGATTCCACGATTTGATGTCGATCGGTTTACCTGCCGCGACCAGCCGTATGCGGAGTCCTCCGGTGGTCATACTGGGATTCGAGGAAAGAGAAATGGTAGGCTGACGGGATAGTCCATGTGGCTCTCGCTTATCGTGCGAGACGGTCGAACAGGCGATTCCGAACGACCGACAGGGTCTATCGAGACCCTCTAGTTCTTCGATCCACTCCGGAGTCCGGTTGTGTTCAAGAAAATACTGGTCGCCAATCGCGGAGAAATTGCGCTTCGGGTCATCCGAGCCTGCAAAGAACTCGGGATCAAG
>DASSBQ010000369.1:0-19316 GCA_035698625.1 Nitrospiraceae bacterium | reverse complement strand
TCCTGTCAACGAGACTGCGCGAGCTGATCGAGTCGAAACGAAAGTTGACACTGCAGATTGATAACGGAAACCAAGAGGAAGTCTTGTCGTACATCCGGTCGGGAGAAGGGCTGGTATTGTCCAAGACGATCGAAAAGGCGATGGAGGATTTTGAAGTGCGGCTTACGGATGAGTTTGCCCAGGTTGATCTGGAGGAAAAATCGCTAAAGGAGCAAACGATACAACGGCTTTTGATCGCCGATGCCGCAATGCTTGTCATCGGCATCGTTTTGGCTCGGATGATATTTCGTTCCGCCATGAATCGTTCGAATTCGGGATTTCCTTCAACGCCGGTGGCGCGTGAACCATAGTAGCGAGGTTCGTGTTACCCAGGTTAGGCGGGTCAAGTCTTCATGCTGGAGAGGAGGCATGACATGACGCTGAGGAAATGTATTTGTGGGATGTTCCGTTCCGCCGGAGTGGCTTGTGTGAGCATCGTGGCCGTATCGATGGCCCAGGCGCTTCCTCTTTTCGACTTTACGGGGCACAGCGACGGTACGCTGAGGGGCGGAACCTCATCTGTGAATTTTGCCGTGCTGACGCCGGGTGACTCACTCATCAATACATTGTCCGAAGCATTTCGACCCGCGATAGGCGCTCCAAATCTTGATCCCGGGCAGTTCACTTATTTGTACCAGGTGACAGATAGATCTGGATTAATCCATGATCTCGGACTTCAGCAAACAGTGACCAGCACGACGATCGGTTCGTTTGACAGCGGCAATTTTCGCCTCGATTTCATTGATCAGGGTACCGTCGTCAATACTGCAGGGCTCTTTCAGCAGGGATGCTCGCTTTCCGGACCGCGTTGTGCCGGTGACGGACCCGGCGGTGATCTCGATGGAGTGCAGGATCTCGGGATAGCGGGGCGCACCGTCTCGAATGCGGAGCGGGTCACTGTCTCGACGAGCCTCACGAGTCTCGGCCAGCAAGGTCAACTGGGATGGAGTTTCAGTTCGCAGAATTCGCAACAAGGCCTCACCGGCGGGTTCACCAGCCCGCTTTTTGGATATCAATCGCCTAGCGGGCCTACCGTCGGCAATGCCGTAATCACGGTCGGAGATCGGTTCACCCCCGATGTAGTATTCGGCATTCCAGTCGCGGCTTCGGAGCCATTGAGCGTACTCCTTTTTGCGTCAGGATTAATGGGACTGGCGGCCTGGGGCAGGATGGCCGGTGTCAAACGCCTTCCTCCCAGGTGAAACAAATCTCCTGAAATTGCCTCGCCCTGCACATATGGTCGTTTCCATGCGTCATTGAGCGCGACTCGCGCAAATACCAGTTTATCCAAAAAGTTTGTCTTGCCACTTATCCTGCCGATTACTATACTGCCCCGGCGCGCTAGGGCCGAATGAATGGAGCTGATGCGCGCCGGTGGGACTTTGCCGGGGACATATGTCCGTGGGATCAACATGAGGTAAGTGCATGATTCGAAAACTTGCTCTCGCGAGCATCGGGCTGTCAATCAACATGTTAGTGTCCGTCTTCATGCACTCTCCGTCATACGCGGTTCCCATGCCGGCGTACACCGGTCATAGCGAGAATCTGAATAGTGTCGTCAATTTTGCCGTCCTTCCGCCGGGCGATCCGTTCCTCAGCGTCTTGGCTCCCGTGTTTCAATCCAACGGGAATCCAGCGGCTAATTTGAATCCGAATGAGTTTACATATCTCTATCAGGTCACAAATTATGGAAGCGGCTCTCCACTCTTGGACATCAGCGACTTATCTTTCCATTCGAAGGGAACCGTCACAAACATCGGAACATTCGATTCGCAAGGTTTACGCGCCGGCTTTCTCGACCAGGGAAGAATGGTGGATGCGACCGGTCGCCTCAGCACGGTAAACGTTCTCGTATCCGGCTGTAAGTTTCCATCCTGCGCCGGCGATGGGGCAGGCGGGGATCTTAATAGAGCGAAGGGCTTCGGGCTGGCAGTCACGCAGAATCCAACGGCAAAAATCAACATGGGCTTGGACGGCCAGGCTCTCGCCAATGGAAACATGTTGAAATGGCAGTTCAACGGATTCTCCGGAGGTCTGACGAGCCCGGTCTTCGGATACCAATCGACTGATGGGCCGGGCTTGACCTTTGCGAATCAGAGTGTCCGCGGCGGCGTGGGGGAACTCCTTATTCTTCCCACCGCCTCAGCGCCGGAACCGGCCACGCTGTTACTGATGGGGTTCGGCATCGCCTGGCTGGCCGCATGGCGAAGGCTTGCCGCAAAGTCTATGAGGGCAACACAACCGGATAGCGTTGATCTTCGAGGTTCCTTCCCTGTGCTGTAAGCATGGCGGTCGGTCTCGATTACATTTATCTGCCTGCACGGCGTTCATGCCATGCATCTGCTCAGCTTCAAGGCGGACCGTTCTTCGGAAACGGAGAGAGCCCGTCATTGCGCATGCCGGTTCCGCGTGTATCGCTCGACGCGCCACGGCATCAAGGATTTCTTGTACAGTCTGATCGGCTGGTATCCTTTTCGATGTTGGGAATGCGGCCGCCGTTTTTATCTGGTTCGGCGGCGCTGACGGATGCTTCGCGTCATCATCAGGATGGTCAGTTCGATCGCGATGGCGAGGACGGTCTATCAGGCAGCCAGTGAGGATCATATGGGCCTTCATAAATCGGCGTGGTCTGCTGTCCCTTGTCGATCTCGCTAAGTAAGGCCGCATAGAGGCCGTCAAACTCCCGGTGCTTGTCGTCCGCCCATTTGGATAGACGCAAGGATATGCCTGACAGAAAGGTTGCGGTGATCATGGGACGGGGTTCGTCCGGAAAGCCGTGGCGAGTCGTCGGAGGCTCTGCGGCTGCAGCCATGATCAGGACTTGGGTCAAATGCCGCATTCCCTCGGACGAAATGACGAGCTTATAGCGTTTTTCATATAACCCCGATGCGTCCTGCCGCCTAGCCACCAGTTGGAACAGTTCCGTGCCGTCGCTCCAAATCATAATATTCTGCCCGCCATGCAAAAGATGCACATCGTCGAGTCGCAGCGTCACGAGAGTGTCGTCCGACATGGTTTTCGTGTGGCCGGGATAAGGAAAAAGAAAAAGTGCACACAAGCCGATCCCGCACAGCATGGCTTACTATTGCGGTTCCGGCTTGCTCGGTCTCGAGGGGTTTCGATAAATGAGGGACCGTCGGCCACTTCCAAAAAGCAGGATACCGGCCATGCCGCTTATCAGGAGAAGGAGTGTGGGTGGTTCCGGCGCCAGCGTAAGAGTGAAGCGGCCGCCGGGATTCAAGCCGGTCATGAAATCCAGGTAGCCTTGATAGTACCGAGGGAGCATCTGAGGGTCTCTGTCCAGCGCGCCGGTACCCATCAACGCAGTGCTGAGCGTCGGGTTGGGATACTTGTCGACACCCCCGCCGATATATTCATCGTACAAGCCCAGGTAGTGCCCGAATTCATGCGCCATTACTCCGCCGGTGGTTGAGCCGGCGTACCAATTAACCACATCGCTCCGTCCCGGTCCTGATCTGACAAGAATATTGTGGTTGAACACGGGGCCGGTTGTCGTCACGTCAACGCGGAGCGGGAACGACCGCTGATTCGTGGTATCCACGATCGCTGCGCGATTGTTCCAGATTCCTTCGATGCTGTTTTCCGCCGTCGAGACGAAGGTTTGACGTTGCGCCATGGTGAAAATCGGTTCGAACGTGAAGTTCAATTCAACATGCCGGGCCACGGCGGTGCCGTCAAAACTCTGTGTATATCCATAGTTGAACGTAAACGGTCCGTAAGTCTGCCCCTGATCCGTGTATGACGGGATGTTGGTTGTGCCGGCCACGGTTTGAGAGCCGGTGTTGTATGAGAGGGGGACGGCAAGCGCGAAGGGATGGTTCACGGCCCCCCACGCGAGAACTCCTGCCGCAATCAGGCATCGCACGATTGATCTCTGCATGGACGGCCTCATTGTTCGATCAAGGGATACTCTGGTGTCTGAATCGGATCCTGACGCTTCTCTAGGCAGTATGCGGAAGCCAAAACGACCTCACCGGGTAATCAGTACGGGTAAGCGCTAGGGCCATATTACCCCTGGCTTAAACTACGTGCAAGGATGATTTTCGACAGGTCCGGTTTTTTCATGACCGATGGATGGAAATACTTCCATTAGGACAGGCGTATTGACATTTCTTTCGCGGCTACTAAAATCTGCCACGAACAATCGTTCCACAGAATCAGCCGCCCGACAGGGTCGATGCAGGCTGCATCTCCATGAAGGATTTTATAATCGAGACGCGCTCTGCACACCACCGCTGCGACATCGGAGCGATTTTCATGAACCTCACCTGCGCGGCAAGCTTACGGGACTGAAGGCGGAGAATCGGCGACGGCTGGTGGCGACGGTTCGCTCTGTTGGGCTGCGGCGCGGCGGCAATCGGTCAATTTCACTTCCTCCTAGGGCTCCGTGAACGACAAGCTTCACAGATCGATTCGTGTCTCGACGGGATATTGGCTGGCGCTTTTACTCAGCGTCGCCTCGTGGTCCTGCACCTCCTCGGATGAGCAGCAAGTTGCGCGGCATGTCGAGCGCGGCGACCGGTATGTCGAGCAACAGAAGTATGCGGAAGCCGCGATTGAGTTCAAGAATGCGGTCCGTGCTGCGCCGAACGATATCGCCATCCGTTTGAAGCTTGCCCGGGCCGCACTCGCCATGAGAGACATCCAGACCGCGATTGCTGAACTCAAACGAGTCGTTACAATCGATCCTACCCATCTTGAAGCGAAAGACCGGTTAGGCCAGGTCTACTTTGCCGCCGGAAAGACAGATGAGGCGGTTCGGATGGCGGAAAGCTTGATAGCGGAACACGGGCAGCATGCCTCCGGCTATGTGCTCCGAGCCCGCTTGTCCGCTCGGGAGGGAGATATCGCATCCGCCATCGCCCGCTTCGAAGAGGCCGTGCAACGCGACCCCACCATGGTCGAGACCATGGTGGCGATCGGCCATTTGTATCTCCTTCAGCAGCATCCTGCGCAGGCGTTTTCTTGGTACGACCGTGCCGTGAAGACCAATCCGGCTTCGATCGAAGCGCGCGTGGCACGTGGGAATTACTACTTTTCCGCAGGGCGGCCCGATGACGGCGAGAAAGATTTCGACGAAGCCGTTGTGCTCGGCAAAGGTTCCGAGGACACGCGCCTTGCCCTCGCGCTTCATCATCTGACGCAAGGCCGGCCCTACGTCGCGGAGCGATCATTGACCGCCATTGTCCAGGAGCTGAAATCCCGGAAGGGCCATGTGTTGCTTGCCGAATTGAAGCTGGAACTCGGAAAGATCGCGGAAGCCGAACCCCTGGTGGCGGCCATGTTGAAACAGGGGAAGCGCGATTCGGCCGTCGTCTATCTGCAAGGACGCCTTGCGTTGGCAGAAGAGAGGCGCGCCGAGGCGCGCACGTTTTTCGAGGATGTCGTGAAGCGCGATTCCCGCATGGCGGCCGGACATTTGTATCTTGGCGTGCTGGATCTGCTGGATGGTCGGCGTGCGGCGGGAGAAGAGCAGCTGCTCGAGGCAGTCAAGCTGGATCCGGCCGCGGTCAAAGCGCATCTTGTGCTGGCGGAGTTATATCTGAGCGAGAACTCTTTCGCCAAAGCCGAGCAGGAGGCTTTCGAGATTCTGCGCCGCAACCCGGCCCATGTCCAAGCGGCGGTGCTCTATGGGGATTCTTTTCTCCTCCGGGACGATTGGGGCAGAGCTGAAGCGGTGTATTCCGCACTCCTCACGCAGCTTCCGCAGGACCCCGTTGGGCCGACCAAGATGGCCCTGCTGAAACAGCGCCAAGGATTTTCAGCTCAGGCCGCGGCATTGTTTGGTGAAGCGGCCAAACGAAGCCCGGCCGATCATGGACTCACGTCGGAGTATTTGCTGGCTCTAGTCGCGGCGGAGCAGCAAGAAAAGGCCGGACGTCTGCTCAAAGAATATCTAAGCAAGGGCCTGCAAGACGCCAGGCGTTGGGAAGTCGCCGCGCGATTCTATACTGCGGCTCGCCATCCCGGCCAAGCAGAGGACGCGTTGCAAAAAGCGGCGGCCCTCGCGCCGGGCGATCCATGGCCGTCGTACCGCCTGGCCCAATTGTACATTGCGCAGAAGAAGCCGGCGGCGGCTGAAGCGGCGCTGCGCAAGGCGCTTCACCATGACGACACATTCGAGCCTGCCCATACCTCGCTGGGTGTTCTGCTGGAGACGCAAGGGCGGGCCGAAGAGGCCAATGTGCAGTATCGTCGAGCGCTTGAACTGAGGCCGACGGACTATGTGGCGGCGAACAATCTGGCGGCGAGTCTCGTCGATCAGGAAGCAAATTTGGATGAGGCCTTACAATATGGCCGGATCGCTCTCACGGCTGCTCCCAATTCTCCAGCGGTTCAAGATACCGTGGGCTGGATTTATTTCAAGAAAGGATCGTTGGAAGAGGCGTATCCGCTCCTGACCGCTGCTGCCGGCGGACTTGGTGATAATCCGACGGTCCGATATCACTATGCCATGGCGCTGGCGAAACGAGGTGAAAAGGTGTCGGCGGCGATGGAGCTGGAAGCCGCCTTATCTCTGTCGAAGACCTTTCCCGGCGCTAAGGAAGCGGCCACCACATTGGCTCAATTGCGTGAGTAAACATGCCCACGACCGACCATGCGGTTCTCGAACAAATTCCGTCGCACTCTCCCTATACACCTGCAGCACTTCCTCTGACTCCGCCCGGTCGGCAACAGGGGATAGGCAAAGAAATGTATCTCTACCTCGCCCTTGTCGGGGGCGCGCTGGTTCTCTTGTATGCCTCCGTGTTTCGGGGACTCTGGGACTTGTGGGTGACTCGGGAAGACTATTCGCATGGGTTTCTGGTTCCGCTGATCAGTCTCTATTTGGCCAAGACGAAATGGGAAGACATCAGACATCTGCCTATCCGACCAGGTCTTGCTCTCGGGGCGGGCCTGGTCCTGCTGTCGTTGGCCGGCTTGTTCGTCGGTGTTGCCGGGGGCGTCATCACGCTCAGCAGCGTGTCCTTCATTGGAATGCTGGCGGGCCTGACGGTGCTGTTATTCGGCTATCCGTATCTGCGGCTCTTGGCCCTTCCGTTCGCCTATCTCATTTTCATGACACCGGTCTTGGATGTCATCGTGGAGCCGCTGCATCATCCGCTGCAATTGTTGGCCGCGAAGGTGGTGAGCGCATTGTTCCAGCTGGCGGGTGTGCCGGTCTATCGCGACGGCACGTTCATTCAGTTCTCGAACGGCGTACTTGAGGTGGCGGTGCAATGCAGCGGCGCCGGCTATCTGATCGCGGTCCTCGCCATCGGGTTCCCGCTTGCGGCGCTCGCTCTGCGTACGTGGCCAAACAGGATCATGCTCATCGTGATCGCTCTGTGCGTCAGCGTCCTGGCCAACTGGGCGCGGGTGACGCTGATCGGCGCGATTGGGTACTCCTCGGGCTGGGGACCACAGGTGCATGGACCGCTCCATATTTTACAAGGCATGTTGGTGTACTGGATCGGCTTCGCCGCTCTCTTTGCCTTCGCCTGGGTGCTGACGCGGATGGAACGCGGGGAGACGATGGCCGGCCGCTCGGCAATGGGTACGCGGTCGCACATCGGTTTTCCATGGGATAAGGTGCGCCGCGTCTGGTGGGTGGCGTTGGTCATACTTGCAACGGCGGTCGTGTATCTCTATGGGTATGACAAGGGGCCGGTCGCGGCGAGCCACAGTTTGGCGTCATTGCCTCGGGCAATCGGTCAATGGGTGGCGGTTGAGACAGAAACCGAACAAGCGGCGCCGCTCGTGAGGATTGCGGGCGCCGATCAAGAATTGTCTCGGGTGTATCGGAAAGCCGACGGCTCAACTGTGGGCTTGTATGTCGCCTATCTGGATTACCAAACACAAGGAAAAGAATTGGTGAATTATCTTACGGCCCCGCTTCATCAAGAGGCGAGAGAAGCGCCGCTCCGGATCGGACAGGAGACGATACCGGTCAACCGAGGATTCGTGACAGACCATGCATCGAAGACGCCGATTGTGTTTTGGTATGCCCTCAACGACCGGTCCATTGCCGATCGGTATCAAGCGAAGGCCGCGACAATCGTCCACGCGCTCACACATAAAGGATCGAACGGCGCGCTGGTTTTGATTTCCGGGAAATTCCGAGGAGATGCTGACGAAGCGGCCGCGGATGAGATGGACGCCTTCGCACAGGCACTATTTCCGATACTTCATCCCTATTTGCCATAACGGACGTGTCTCGCCAACTCTCCATTCGCGTCGTCGGCAGCCTGGATGAATTCAGTCACCTCGTCTCAGCCTGGACCGACCTGCTCCACCGGTCGGAGCCTCGCGGAATCTTTCTGACGTGTGAATGGCTCTACCAATGGGCGCGGCAATTCCTCGGGGGCAATCGTCTGTGGATTCTACTCGTCGTGGACGACAAGGGGCGCTGGTACGGGATTGCTCCCTTGTATATCCGAATTGTTCAGGCCAATCCTGTCATGGGCTATCGTGAAATCGCCTTTCTTGGTACGGAGGACGTGTGCTCCTCCTATCTGGATATCATTGCGGAACCGGCGCACAAGAGGATGGTGTGGCAGCGCCTGTACCGGTTCTTGTTTCAGGAAGCCGCCCGCGAATGGGACGTTCTCACGCTCCAAGAGATCCCGGCTGAATCCTCCAGCATCGAGACGTTGGTGGATTCATTCGAGAAGGCAGGGAAGGTCATTGAGATTACAAAAAGCACCTGCTGCCCCGTCATCCATCTTCCGCGCTTCTGGGCGGAATATCGTCGGACATGGAGCGCGAATCGCCGCTACAGCCTGCAACGGAAATACAAGGCTTTGGAACGGCTCGGCCCGGTGTCGTTCCGCCATATTCAGAAAGGGCCTGAACTGAGCCGGACCTTTGACTCGATTGTTGAACTGCATGAACGGCGGTGGATGAGCTCCGATGCCGGCGGCGGGGCATTCAGTCGCGAGGGCTTCCGGACGTTTCATCAGAATATCGTGAAGAGTTTCGAGCACAACGGATGGCTGAGTCTCAGCCTTCTGTCCGTCAATGATCGGCCGGTCGCCGGGATTTATGGCTTCGTCTACGAGGGGGCCTACTATTTCTATTTGCCCGGCTTCGATCCGACAGGGGCTTCTCACGCCAGCCCGGGGATGCTCTTGCTCGCCCATCGTATCGAGCGGGCAATCGAGGAGGGCGACGGGCTCTTTGATTTCCTGCAAGGGCCGGCGGACTACAAAGAGCGGTGGGCAAACGACGTCAGATGCTCCGTCACGATTCGGGCCTACAACCGCCGCGGCCGGGCCTTTTTGCTCAAGGCTGTCGAAAGTGCGAAGCAGGCCGTCAAGATTCTCGTGAGGTGATGTGGAACTCGTTGTCACCATCGACGCGGAGGAAGATCAATGGGGGCCGACGCCGTCGGGTCTCGTCACTGTCACGAACATTCAGCAGGTGCCGGCGCTTCAGGCGATCTTGAATGACTATGAGGTGGTGCCGACCTATCTGCTTACGTATCCGGTCGCGCATGACGAAAAGGCGGTGGCGGTCTTCCGGCATCTGCGGGATGCGGGAGAATGTGAGATCGGCATGCATTGCCATCCCTGGAATACGCCTCCCTATGCAGAGGCGATGAGCCGCCACAACAGCATGCTGTGTAACCTGCCCGAAACTCTTCAAGGGGAGAAGATGACGTGCCTGCATGAGACGATCGAGCGACAGTTCGACGCTGCACCGTTGGCATTTCGAAGCGGCCGATGGGCGTTCGGCTGCGAAGCAGCCGGCATTCTCGCGGGTTTGGGATGCCGTATCGATACCTCGATCACGCCCTACACCTCATGGACGGCATCGGGCGGCCCCGATTTTTCAGGCTATTCGCCTCATGCCTTTTCGTTTTGTTGCAGCGACCTCTCGAAGGATGATCCGGACGGAGATATGCTGGAAGTCCCTGTGACGATCGGGTATGTCGGCGGTAGTTTCGCGCGCTGTCACCGGTTGCATCGCCGACTCACCAAGCCTCCGTTTCATCAACTGCGCATGGCCGGCCTTTTGGCGAGGCTGGAGTGTCTGCGGTCCGTTTGGCTGTCGCCGGAACGAGAGACGCCGGCGCGACTGATTCGACTGTTGCGGCAGGCAATGCGGGAGGGGTGCCGTATTGTCAATCTGTTTTTTCATTCCTCCTCGCTGCAGGTTGGCTGCACGCCGTTTGTGCGGACGCTTGGTGAGAAGCAGCAATTGTTGCGGTCGCTGTCCACCCTATTCGAATTTTGTCGACAAGCCGGGATTCGCAGCGTGCCTCTGTCCCAAGCGGTGAAAAACATTTCGAGAGATGGGATCCCTCGACATTGATCCTGAAGCGCCGCCGGCCCTGGGTCGTATTCCGTCCGTGTGACGCTGTATCAAAAAGAAATACTGCCAATATTATCCGCCGCGGCGAGTCCCATCGGTTGTCCAAAATAGACACGATAGTTCAGCCGAAATCATGGCGGCATGGTGTTTGCCTATCACTGGGTCGACATTTTTCAGGCCATGAACAAACCGGGGTTGCGCAGATAACGAAGGCATGGTAAGAGGGTGTACTACTTAGCAGGTGACGCACCGAGGTCCGGAACCGTATCTTGCCTGGATAGACAAGAAGGAGGTTACGATGCTCTCGACACGGCTTGTCCGAGTGCTTGCCCTTCTGAGCTTCCTGCTGATCGTTCCTTCTCTTTCCGTTGCGACCCCCATCATCTTTTCCGATTTCGGATCGAACGCCGCGTCCATTCTTGACACCGTCAATCTCTTCCGGGATTCCATCGGCGGTGCGAATAATGGAGTGGCCCCCGGATCATTCAGCACAGGCCGTCGGGAGATCGGATGGGATGGAGGAGGCGCGGCCGCTCCCGTCTTGGTGGATATGCCGAAAGATCTATTTCAGAATCGTGGGGCGCAATTTGCGCCTGGAACCACCACGTTCTCCATCAGCGGCGCTCCGAATCCGCGGTTCGGCAACATCAATCCGACCTATCCGGGCATTTTCTCGACGTTCAGTGAACCGAGACTGTTCGCCCCGACGAACAGCATTGTGACCGAACAGACCTTCTCTGTGCCGGGCTCGAAACTTCCCGCCACGACCACCGCGTTCGGCGTCGTGTTCACCAACGTGGAATTGGCGAATACCACCTCTATCCAATTTCTTGATCCGGGGAAGAAGTCGCTCGGCACATTTTCCGTTCCGACTTCCGGGGTAGGCGGCTTGTCCTTTCTCGGTGTGTCGTTCAAGAATGGAGAATTGGTTGATCGGGTCGTGATCACCACCGGCAATACGGTCCTCGGCCCCAACAACGGCGGCGGCGTGAACGTGGTCGCGATGGACGATTTCATTTATGGCGAGCCGCAGGCGGCTCCTGAGCCCACGACGCTACTCTTGCTTAGCAGCGGACTGGTCGGATTATTGTGGGGAAGAAAGCGTCTGGGACTGTTAAACTGACGTAGACAGACAGTAACGTCCAGAAACGTTGCCTTGGCGTGGGTCTCACGACGAGGCAGCGAGGAGCCGCCTCTTGGGGCGGCTTTTTTGCTTTTTAGAATGAACTTGGCCAAACGGAAGCTTCGCACGCATAGGTTACCGAGCAGCTCGTCATGAAATTCATCGCCGAACATGTTGCTGCATGTGTCGCAACAGTCAGTTTAGCGATCGCCGCGTCGGCGGAACCTTCGCCGGTTCAGTCGAACCAACCGGACGCCTTCCATCAACACGACATTCGTGTATTCAAGTCAACGGCCTGCACGAAAGACCATAGGCCGGTCGAAGCGCTGTATTATATCGCGGCCAGCCGGTCCGATATGGCCCGGGGGACACCATCGCCATCATCGGAATTGATGAAAAAGGAAGTTGATAGTAATTGGCGGCAAATAGCGGGTCGGCTGACCGGAGATGAGGTGACGGATGAGCGATTCGCCGATCTTTACCACTCGATTCTGAGCGAAACAATCCCCTTGCTGCAGCAAGCAGTGGAGCGGAGCAGCGGCGTGTCTATCTTGGTATCCGAAGTGAACAGCAGACCGATGGACCCGGCAAAGGACAAGGAGGTTCCGGCCTGCGGTTCGCAGTAAATGCAAGTTGCCGAAAGGAGTTCGCCGCGCCCGCAAGGCGGTGTGAGCGGAGCCAATCCAGAACACGTGTTCTGGACCCCGCGCCCGAGCCAGTTTAAGCCGTGATCGTGGGCATGCTTACAGAACTCAAACAGGGTCGCGAGTCCTATCGGCGTCGGGTGTGGGGCTCGGCAAGCAGCAGTTCCTCGCGTGTCGGCTGCGAAAAGTGACAGGGACATTGCAAGAATAGGCCGGCCATAGCAAGTGACTGTCACCTGCCTTCACGGGGCAGATGCCGTTTGATTGCTTCATGAATCTTTCTTGCCCGCACTTCGTCCCCGGTTACGCCTACCCGAATCGTGAGCTTGGTTCGACCCTCCGCAATGGACTGCATGTCGATCCAGACGTTAGTTCCATCGGCGAATTCCGATTTCATGTGGGCCGTCAGCTTATCGGATCGGTCTTCGGATAGTTTCAGCTCCAAATCATTCATCGCTCGAGTTGCCGCCGCGTAGACTACTGGCACCTCATAATTCAATTCGTCAGTCAGTTTGCCGAGGACATACACCGCGCCCGCCGCGCCTCCGGCTACGCCAACAGCCAGGGCGAAACACCCGGAACACAGAAGGCCAGCCATCGCACAAGCCGTCATAGCGACGGCCCGCGCTGAGTCATATCCTTGCCATTGTTTCATCATGAATGAAGTTCCTTCAGTGGGCGTAGTTAGTACCAGATGGGCATGAAGTGATCCATGAATCTCCATGTGTGATGGAGCGCCATGCTTTGCACGACGAACAAAAGACAGTAGAAAGCAAACAGCAGTCTACGTCAACTAACACAAACGGACGTAGTAGATCACGTCTTGCGCAGACCGGCATACGTGGGGTTACTCTAAACTTCCCATACCATCTGTGAAATTCCCAATCCACTCTTGCTAAGACCGGGGCAGCTTGCGAATGTGTAATTTGCTGAATCCCTGTGCCGTGTTGGATACGGCCTGCCTTGGTGATAGTCGGCGACGGCGTAGGCGCCAGCGGTGACACTGTGATCGGCCACCTTCACTTAGAGGGTATTGGCGGTCTGCTGATCGTCGAATGATACAGGCATACTGGTCCCACAGATAGGAAACAATTTATCGTTCAGGAGATTTGAAGGGAACGCCTCGAGGGATAACGCCGCCGATTAACTCACCGAACGGTTAACCCTTGTGAAATTCGGTAGTCCATTTATATCCAGCGGCTAAACCCTGTTTTCCAACATTGCGTCTGAGGATCATTCATCACCGCATGCTCCAGAGAACTTCCTCACGGCGTTTTTTCTTTGTTCGTATAGCGTCTTTTAACCGCTGTGGGATGTAATTAGAATGGACTAAATAAATGCAGTGCTGAGGAGGGATCGTATGATTAGAAAGCTGGCATCAGGAGAATACAGGCTCTATTCGCGCAAGAAAGATGCGAAGACAGGGCGCCGACGAAACTTGGGGACATTCAAGACACGCAAAGCCGCAGAACAACATGAACGCGAAGTCCAGTTTTTCAAACGACATTGAATCGGGTACCGAAACCGCGACCCTGGCATACTCCTACTGGGAGACATTCCCAACAGGGGCGCATCCTGTACACAGAATAGCGTGAGCCCCCTAACACCGTTCCTTACACTCGCGATGCCATGACCTACCAGGACCTAGGCGAGTGATGCCTGCGAGCCAGGGTTTCCCACAGAGTCCAAAAGCAGTCTCCCTGGAGTACGCTGAAGGCAGGATTTATCGATATGGTCAGCCCGGGTCCCACGCGACAAGGGGGTGAAGGCCATGCGAACGATATTATTCTGTGGGGCGCTCATCAGCCTCGTCTTAAGTGGATGTGTGGCGGACGAATACGGGCTATTGATCAGTCGCGATGAAGTTACCTGGATCCAGAAGGGAGTGACAACACGGAGCCAAGTAGTCGAGAGATTTGGATCTCCGCGATTTGAGGTGCCTCTTCGCTCCAGCACCACCTCCACGACGACCACCACGACAGCCGGTCCTGATGGACAGTCTCGAACCACTACCGCCACGGTACATGTGGATGAGCCGTCCATAGGAAACAGGGCGATCTATCCCTATACGAGGCTCCAGTCCACTGTCCCGTTTGATGTCAGGGCTCGCACCTCGCAATTCTGGCTATTGTACGATGAGCATGGAGTGGTTCAGGATTATGGATTTGTGGGGGACGGTCCAGTAACCGCGTCTTCTGCACAGAAGCCAAAATCCTAACCTCCGACGTTGTCGATCCGACTTCCTGACCTTATCCAGGCACATGCCAGCTATGCTCCTAGTCCTCCTGCTCAATGATAAGGCATACATCCTTCGCAGGTCCCAGCTCGGTGGGATAAAGCGAATAGTTACTTCTTTGCCTCCCTAGCGGATCATGGGTTCTGCCGCGGTTCACGATTTCCGGCATACGTACGCGTCGCTGATGGCGGCGCAAGGAACTCTACCCAAATAGGTATAGGAGCAGCTCGGGCATTCTTCGATTCAGGTGACGATGGACAATCTACTCGCACCCGTTTCCGAATGGGAATCGAGACGGGGTGGTTCGACTGGATGAGCCGGCGGAGAGAAAACACGCACCCCCCGCGCATCCTCTTGTGAAGAGCGCGGAGCAGCGGAGTCATAAGTTGCTGAACAGTTTGGTGGCGGTGACCCGGATCGAACGGGTGACCCGCGGCTTATGAGTCCGCTGCTCTGCCAACTGAGCTACACCGCCATCGTCATTGGTGTGACGAAGATTTATACCACCGCGAGAAGCATGCCGTAAAGATCCGATCGTGCCGCCCGCCTCTTTTGCAAAATCCCTGTTCATGATAAATGGCAAGCGAGTTGTTCTGTGAGGAGAGAGCCATGAGATGGGATCGGTGGCTGCCGGTATTGTTCACTGCGGCCGGCATGGGATTTGGCTTGCTTCCAGTGGGGCAGGCTTCAGCCGAGCCGGGGACTCTCTCCATAGAAGCGACCAAGCATATGGTGAAAGAGTGTCGTCAGCAACATGAGAACGTGGCCAATACCATCGATGAGCTGCTCGTGGAAATGGAGAGCGCGCAACGTTCGCTCGATGCGGCTCGAACGAGGGCTATTCTGGAGTTGAGCCAGTTGAAGCTGGCCGATCTGAAGCAGGATATGGCACTGTGCACGAATCTTATGAATATGATCGACCGGAGAACGGCCGAGCATGAGGCGAGCCAACATGATATGGGCAGGTAAAATATATCCAAATAGTCGAGGAGGTCGCGACGACCAGGCAACAAACCTCCGCCAGGGTTTTCCATAGGTGCCATTTTCCCCTTATTCCGGCATGATCCGCGCCGATGCAACGGCGTAGGCAAAGGGTGTTGGCCATCATCATGGCCGGCGGCAAGGGTGAAAGGCTGATGCCGCTGACCGCCATCCGCAGCAAGCCGTCTGTGCCCTTTGGCGGGAAATATCGGATCATCGATTTCGTGCTCAGCAATTTTGTGAACTCGGGCGTGCTCGCGATCTACGTCCTCGTTCAATATAAATCTCAATCGTTGATCGAACATTTACGCCAGGCGTGGCGCATCGGCGGGCGCATCAAAAACAACTTCATCACGGTCGTGCCGCCTCAAATGCGGGCGGGGGAGGGCTGGTATGAAGGCACGGCCGATGCCGTGTTTCAGAATTTGAACCTGGTGTATGACTTCGACCCGGATGTGGTCGCCGTCTTCGGGGCGGACCACATTTATCGGATGGATATCAATGAGATGCTTCGATCTCACTCCGAACGGGAGGCGGATGTCACGGTGGCGTCTTTGCCTGTCCCTCTGTCGGAGGCCGGCAGCTTCGGCATCGTCGAAGTAGATCAGGACGAACGCGTCGTGGGATTCCTCGAAAAGCCCAAGCAGGCGAACCCGATGCCCCATGATCCCGATCGCGCATACGCGTCAATGGGGAATTATGTCTTCAATAAGGATTTACTGGTAGAAGTTCTGGAACAGGATGCCACCAAGCCGGGACCCCATGATTTCGGCCGCAACATCATCCCGCATCTGCTCGACTCCCATCGAGTGTTTGCGTACAATTTTCAGGACAGCTCCGTTCCGGGGGTGCGATCCTATGAAGAGCCGGCTTATTGGCGGGACGTGGGAACACTCGATGCCTACTGGCAAGCCCACATTGATCTGCTCGGAGAGCGGCCGATATTCGACTTGCGGAACAGCAGCTGGCCGATTCTGACGGATTCGTATGACGGACCCATGGCGAGCCTGGTGCGAACCACGGTGGACGAGTCGATGGTCGGCCAGGGAGGGCAGTTTATCGAGGCAAATATCCGGCGAAGCGTCATCGGCCGCGGCGTGCGCATCGATTCCGGCGCCCGGCTCGAAGAATGCGTGATTGCGGATGGCGTGCACATTGGAGCAGGCGCCAGGCTGCGGCGCGTGATCGCCGATCGATTCAGCAAGATACCCGCGGATATTGAACTGGGATATGGCGAGACGGTCGACCGCGAACGCTTTTATGTCTCTTCCTCCGGCCTGATTGTCCTTCCGCGCAACTATCGGTTCAGATCGGTGGTGCCGAACCTGACCGGATCAGCGAAAATGTGAACCTGTGTCAACCCCGCGCGAACCTACGGCGACATATCGTTTCCAGTTCAATCGATCGTTTACCTTCGATCATGCCCGCCGGCTTATTCCCTATCTGCAAGGCTTCGGCATCAGCGACTGTTATGCGTCCTCCTTCTTGCAGGCCATGCCGGGCAGCAATCACGGCTACGATGTCATCGACCCGTCCCGATTGAATCCGGAAATCGGAACGGACAGCGACTTGGCTGCGTTCACCGAGGCACTTCGATCCCGCGGAATGGGGCTGATCCTGGACGTCGTGCCGAACCACATGGGCATCGGAAAGGCGTTGAATACCTGGTGGAGGGATGTACTGGAAAACGGACCCAGTTCGCATTATGCGGAGGCCTTTGATATCGACTGGCATCCGATGAAGCGCGAATTGGACAACAAGGTGCTGTTGCCTATTTTGGGTGATCAGTACGGGACTGTGTTGGAAAACCAGGAGATCCAGGTCACGTTCGCCGACGGAGCCTTTCAGTTGGAGTATGGCGACCACAGGCTTCCGCTCGCGCCGAAATCATGGATCCACTTGCTGGAGCATGATATCGAACGACTGGCGAATGTCGGTGATCCTCAGGTCATTGAGCTGCAGAGTATTCTGACGGGCCTTCGCCATTTGCCGTCCCAGCATGAACGCGATCCCGACCGAGTGGCGGAACGGTACCGTGAAAAGGACGTGATCAAGCGCCGGCTGGCTGCCTTGGTCGAGCAGCATGCCGATATCCGGGAGTTTATTCTCGAGAATGTCCGCCGGTTCAATGGTCAAAAGGGCAAGCCGGACAGTTTTGATTTATTGGATCTGGTGCTCAATGGCCAGGCCTATCGCCTGGCGTCCTGGAAAGTCGCGTCCGAAGAGATCAACTACCGGCGCTTCTTCGATATCAATGAGCTCGCGGCTATTCGCGTGGAACATCCCCGGGTGTTCGACGAGGTCCATCGATTCGTCTTGTCGCTCGTGGAGAGCGGCCACGTCACAGGACTCCGCATCGATCATGTGGACGGTCTGTACGATCCGGGCGCCTATCTGCGGCAGCTCCAAACCTGGGCCAAGGAGCATCTGAAGCAGCCGTTTACCGACATGGAGCGGCCGCTCTTCATTGTGGTGGAGAAGATACTGGGCTTCAAGGAGCCGTTGCCGGGCAAATGGCCGGTGCAGGGCGCGACCGGCTATGGGTTCCTGAATCTGGTCAATGGTCTGTATGTGGATCGGCGGCACGAGCGGCAAATGACCGACATCTATCAGCGTTTCACGAAGCGACGAGACTCGTATGACGATCTGGTGTATGAATCAAAAAATCTGATCATGCGCATGTCGATGGCCAGCCAGGTCAATGTGCTGGGCCATTACCTGAATCTGTTATCCGAACGGGACCGGCGATCGCGGGACTTCACGCTGAACAATTTGACCGACGCGCTCCGAGAGATCATCGCCTGCTTCCCCGTGTATCGGACGTACATCACGGAAGGGGACGAGCCGCTCCTCGAACGGGACCGGGCGTATATACACATGGCGGTGGCGCGCGCGAAGCGGCGCAACCCCGCGTTGAGCGGACAAGTGTATGATTTTATCCGCGCCATTCTCCTCAAGCAGGCCGATGCGAGAACAGACCAGGATCGGGCCGATCAAATGCGCTTCGTCATGAAATTCCAACAGACGACGGGACCGGTCACGGCCAAAGGCATCGAAGATACGGCGTTCTACATCTACAATCGGCTCGTGTCCTTAAACGAGGTCGGAGGATCCTCCGACGAGTTCGGCCTCACGCCGGAAATCTTTCATGATCGGATGAGAGACCGGCTCGAGCATTATCCCCTGTCGCTGTCCGCCTCCTCGACCCATGACACGAAGCGGAGCGAGGACGTGAGGGCCCGGATCAATGTCCTCTCGGAATGTCCCGGTCGCTGGAAGGATTGCGTCGTCCGATGGAGCAAACTGAATCGAAAGTACAAGAGCGAGGTGGAGGGCCAAGCTGCCCCTGACCGTAATGACGAATACCTCCTGTACCAAACGTTGGTGGGGGTCTGGCCGCTGGATGAGATGCGGGACGACGAGTATGCAGCTCTCACCGAGCGTGTTATCAGCTATATGAAGAAGGCCATTTACGAGGCGAAGGTGCATACGAGCTGGATCAATCCCCACCAAGGTTACGACGATGCCCTGCGGACGTTCGTCGCCTCGGTACTCAGTCGCAAGGGGAACAATCCTTTTCTCGCAGACTTCCTGCCCTTCCAAGCCGAAATCGCTCAATATGGTCTCTACAATTCGCTGTCACAGCTTTTGATCAAAATCGCGGCTCCCGGCGTTCCCGATTTCTATCAGGGCACGGAATTGTGGGATTTCAGTCTGGTCGATCCCGATAACCGGAGGCCGGTGGACTATGAATCGCGCATGGGAGTGTTGAACGAAATACAGGACGCTGTCCGCACTGCCGGCTCGGACCGCCGGCAGCTCGCGCGCCGGTTGTTGGCAAACAAGGAAAACGGGCAGATCAAGTTTTATGTGGCGATGACCGGGTTGGAATGTCGAACGGCACACCGGCAGCTCTTCAGTGAAGGCCGGTATGTCGCGCTGGAGGCGGGCGGCGCGAGCGAATACCATGTCATCG
>DASSBQ010000368.1:0-8952 GCA_035698625.1 Nitrospiraceae bacterium | reverse complement strand
CTTCGCCCAAGAAGGATTTCTTTGGATTGGTCGGTGACGTCCGTGACCGGCAAAGGACGGACGCCTTTTTCGTCGGTGATGATCTGACTGGAAAGGCTGGCAAGTTTCGCTTTATCGGCTTCAACTCTATAGAGAGTTTCTGCAAGCTCCAAATATTTCTTGATCGTGGCGATTTCGTCATCCAAGCGGCGACGTTTTTTTTCAAGCTCTTGATAGCGGGTTTTGTATGCGCTGATCCGTTGTTCCAGCCCTACGAGGATATCCGTTAACTCTTCCACCAAGCACCGCCTTCAAAGCATGCTTGCTTATTAGCAAAGCATAGCCACAATGTCAAGTTTTCTTTTTGTATGCTGGATTATGATGACAGCTCGCGTCATTCGTTTGCAAGTATGGATCGCCCAAGGCTTGTATCGAGTTTACAAGCATACCTATTTTCAATAACTTACCGGAGCCAGTCTCTAGTCCTTTTGCTTATTATCGCGGCAGACGGCTACAATGACTCCGTGCCTACCCCAATCTGGCAGGATCTTCCTCATTCAGAACGACATTGCTTCAGGCAGTTCGCCGTTGAAGTCGCCAGAGACGCGGGTAACCTGCTTTTGCGCCGGGCTCGCGAAGGATTTCGAGTGGAATACAAAGCAGCGGTCAATTTAGTCACGGACGCCGACAGGGCTGCGGAGGATCATATTGTTTCAGCCATCCGGCAATCGTTCCCGAGCCATCGATTGCTTGCCGAGGAGGGCGGGGCGGTCGCCCCCGCTGAATCTCCCTACCAGTGGATCATCGACCCATTAGACGGCACCACGAACTTTGCCCATGGGTTTCCGTTTTACTCCGTTTCAATCGCCCTCGAATATGCAGGCCATTGCGTATTGGGCGCCGTGCTGGACCCAATCCGCAATGAACTCTTCACCGGTGAAACGGGAGCCGGCGCTTTGTTAAACGGAGAACGAATCAACGTGTCTCGGGTGACAACGGTAGACCGATCTTTGCTGGTCACCGGCTTCGCCTACGACATCCGGGACAATCCCAACAATAATCTGGATCATTTTGCACGGCTGTCGCTGCACGCCCAGGGGGTTCGCCGGACCGGATCCGCCGCATTGGACTTGTGTTATGTCGCAACCGGTCGATTCGACGGATTTTGGGAAGTAACGCTCAAGCCCTGGGATATGGCGGCCGGCTTGGTCATCCTGGAGGAGGCAGGAGGCTTGGTCACGTCCTTTTCAAAGAATATCTTTTCCATTTACGGGCAGGAACTCGTCGCGACCAATGGCCTCATTCATGACGAGTTGCTCCTTCTGCTGAATCAGTAAGTTCCTCCCTAGCCGCCGTGTTCCCGCCACGGTGCATATGTACAGCCAAGCCGCCGATAGGATATGATTCCATTCGCTGAAATTCTTTTCATAAAGGAGCAGATCCGATATGGCGAGTCAGGTGCCTCCCGAAAAACCCCCCGCCCAATCAGCCGATCCGAATGCTACCTTTGACGTCGAACTTCTCCATGTCAACGTCAGCCGGAAAGGTAAAGGAGTCAATGCGGAATGGGCGATTCATCCTCAGATCAAGCAAGACCTGGGACCGCAAGAGTGGAAAGAAATCTCCCAGCTCATGGCCCAGGTGACCGACATCGTCGGACGCCGTTTTTCGCAAATCTTGACCGAAGTCGAGCCGGATCCGCCCGGCCATGCCTGACGGATTTCGAACGATGAATTGTGAATGAAGAACGTCACGATTCAGCCTGTCTCATCACACTCATCATTGAGGTCGCGACATGGAAACCTATTATCACCCGAAGGATCTGGGCAAGTTTGAGGACATGGGCAAAGGGAACAAGGAACTGTGGGACAAGTTCATGAGCTATTACAGCGCCGTGTTCGCCGAAGGCGCCTTGACGGAACGGGAAAAGGCGCTGATCGCGCTGGCCGTTTCACACACGGTCCAATGTCCTTATTGCATCGATGCCTACACGACGGCGTGCTTGGAAAAGGGATCCAACGTCGAAGAGATGACCGAAGCGGTGCATGTGGCGTGCGCCATCCGGGGCGGCGCTTCTCTGGTGCACGGCGTTCAGATGCGGAATGTGGCGGAGAAGATATCGATGTAAAGAGCTGCCGATCGGCCGTCACATCGACGGTTTGAGCACGAATTGATGAACGGGGCGGACTCGGATACCACGGCGACCCATGAAGGATCGTCAGTAGTATTGATGCTCGGGAATCGCGAGCGTCAGATACTTGCCGCGCTCTTGGTACAGAATGCGTTTCACGGTGAGCCTCTCCAAAGCGGCATCCACACTTGAATCACACTCCTCGATGCCCGGCGACTGGGCCTGGACGGCCTGCCGGATCTGATCCACCGATTTGGGGGCCTCATTACAGAGCTCAATGACGGTTGAAGCGGGCCAATCGAAACGCTCTCGCGTGGGAGCGGCCGGGTTCCGTCCGTCATAGACCGTGACATAGGTCAATGCCTTCGAGAAATAGAGGAACGGTTTTTCCGGCGACGCATACCGACGCTGCCATTCTTCGACGACGCTCACCAATTCCTGGTAAAGGTGAGGATCGACGTTCCAGTCATCCAGTTCATATTCGAAGTCGTAGGCGATTTTCTTCAGATCAACCTGGCGCGGATCATAGACATACTGATACGCCAAGCCGGCTCCTGTAATCCTGACGCCGTATTCGTGCGGCCGCGTGAAATATGGGCTGAACCGCTCAAGCCAAAATTTTCCGGTCGCCTCAGGCGGTTGAAGGTGGAACAGGGCCGGGAGCAATTCGATTTGGCGCCGATAGTCTTCATTGGTCTCTCCCGGGAATCCCAAGAGAATATTCCATGACACGACGACCCGATAATAAAAACTCCATTTGAGGCAGACGATGTTCTGCAATGGCGTCACGCCCTTGTCCATTGCCTGAAGCTGGGTATGGCTGAGGCTTTCCAGCCCCGGCTGCATGCATTTCACCCCGCCGACGGCCAATGTCCGAATCTGCTGCTTCGTGAGGTTGCTCTTCGTCTCGATGAACACATCGAGGTCGCATCGCTCCTCCCCCAACCTGCCGAAGAGCTGCTCGATGTATTTCCTATCGATGATGTTATCGACCAATCGAAAGCGCGACGTGTCATAGCGGCTGGACAGCCATGCCATTTCCCTGGCGACCTGCTCCGGCGACTTGGCTCGGAATTTCATGCTCTGGGCGTTGAGCCCGCAGAAGGTGCAATGGTGTTTTTCTCCCCACCAGCACCCGCGCGATCCTTCGTACAACAGGATGCGGTCCAAACCCAATTGCGAATCGGCGCCGAGCTCGGCCAGCAGGCGATAATAATCGTCGTAATCGGGAGGTCCAGTGCTGACGAACTCGGTAAACAGGGCGGGATTCGGGTCGAACTCAATCCGGCCGTCCTTGCGATAGGCCACCCCTTTGGGAAGGGGACCGCTGCGTCCCTCGATAATATGCGTGACCAAAGCCGGAAAGGTCTCCTCTCCTTCGCCCACAACCACATGGTCGATGAACGGAAACGCACGGAAATATTCGAGACCCATTTCGCCGTCGTAGTTGGCCCCGCCGAAAACGATCATGACCTCCGGATAGAGATCCTTGATCAGCTTCGCCAATGTCAGACTGGCGACGTTTTGATCGAAGGTCGACGTAAATCCCACGATCTTGTATTGGCCCCACTCTATCGCCGTCATCGCCCACGTCAGGAATTGCGGCGCTACGCGCTGCGCCAGATCCTCGAAGTATGTGGCCGGATGCCCGGTCTGCCTCGCCAGGTCTTCAAACACGGGCTTGAAGGTCCTGGGATACTCGGCGTGTTTAGGATTATCCCGAAAGAGCAGAGAGGAAAACAGCCATTCCCCGAAGAGCGCCCGCTTCTCACAGATCAATTCATAGAGGGGAATGCCGATGCGGTGCGCAAACCGTACATTCAAATGATGGCACTCGACGCCGAACCCGCGCGACTTCAACAATGCCGACAACGTGCCGAGTTGGATCGAGGGATACTTCGAATAACTGAACGGCATATTGACGAGCGCGACCTGTATGTTCTGGCTCATCGCGTCTCCGATGGGTCATCGACCGGTCATAGAACCGACCATGTCACGCCGCGCCGCTTCGAAACGGTTCGAATGCCCGCTCTGCCTTGGCGGCCAGATAGAAGTCGCTCTCGGTCAGTCCGTTGATCTTGTGCGTCCAGATCTCCACTTTACACTTTCCCCAGGACAGATAAAAATCCGGGTGATGCCCCTCGGCGTCCGCCACGGCGCCGACTTTGTTGACAAACGCGAGCGCCTGAGCAAAGTCCTTAAAGGTATAGAGCCGCTCAAGATGGCCGTCCTTGTTTAACGTCCAGCCGCGGCCCAGTTCCTGAAGCAGCGACTGCACGCGGTCAGCCGCAAGCGGCGGCACACCACCCCGGCAGGGCACGCATTTTTGGTCCGCCAGTTCCATGGAATCCTCCGAGCGATGAGTTACATGTTTATCACGAAGAGGCTATTCTAAAGGCCGCCCGCTTCATCGCGCAACCTCCATGGCGCGTGACGAGGCGGCAGCATGCCCCTTTTCGAAGAATAAGCTGCGGTTGATGTCGCCGATACTGACCATCCCGACCAATTTGCTTTTCTCGACAACGGGGATCCGCCTGAAGTTCTTCAGGCCCATATACGAGGCTGCCTCTAGGACCGGAGCATTCGGGGAAATCGTCAGGGGGTTCAGACTCATGACTTCTTGAATCTTCTGCTCGAGCACCTCGGTGTATCCGTCCTCCATGTCGACAAAATCACGGCTGCGGACATTGTCGTGAATATATTCTCCAAGGTTCGGATAGAGCGGCAACAGCACGTCGCGCACCGTCACGATTCCGATCAAGCGATCATCCTCTTCCACGACTGGGATGGCCCCACAGTGTCGACTCAGCATCTTCATCACCACGGAGCGAACCGTATCGGTCGGCCTTGCCGTTACCACACCGGTGGACATGACATCGCGGACTTGCATGGCAACCTCCTTTCAGGAAGTAGTGACGAATTTCTTCCTCCCAAGGCTTTGATCTTTATTCACCCTCATCCGGAGCGCCCCCCGTGCGAGCGATATCATCCAACTTGATTTTCTCGGGACTAAACTTCGCCACGGCTTTCATCATGCGATCCAGCGCATCGTCGAACGACAAGGGCGGAGCATCCTTCGGGCGGAACCGAACGGGATTCACCCGTGCGACGACGAAACTTTTCAGATACGGGCTGGTCAACCCTTTGGCCTTCAAGGCGTCGACCTGTTTGACAATTTCGTCATCCAGGGCGAGCACCATGCGGGCCCGCTCTTCCCGGACCGGAAGCGCTTCGGACAAGGGGTCTTTGAGAAATGTTTCGACGCGCTTCAGCAGGGGATGATAGGCTCCGCCGCTGAAGCGGGACCGCGCCTCATAGCACAGTCCCAATGTAATCAATGCAGGTTCTTCAAATTCCAGCGCATAGCCCTCTTCCGTGGACGCATCCAACCGGGCCAATTCGCGATACATCCGAATCACTTCCAGCCCCTTTTCTCTGAGGTTGTGCGCTTTTTCCGTATTGAGGGCCAGGATCTGATAGGCCGCATTCGCTTCCGGCACCACGATGGCGATGATGCTCTTCGCACCCAATGTCCGCATGGCCGACAGCCGGTGATGGCCGTTGGGCGTCCAGAAACGCACCCCTTCCATCTGTTGATCGCGGACGGCGATGATGGGATCGAGAAACCGCCCCAGCTTACTGATCACGGCCTCGAGTTTGCGGACATGTGTGTCGGAAAGGTTCCGCTGATACGGAGTCGGTTCGACCAATTCGATGGGCAAGGCGGCCAAGATCAGCCAGCGTGCGCCATACGGCTCCCGGTACACCGACAGCACCTTGCCCCCATGCTCATCGATCGTCCGATGCAATTGGACCGCCTCGTGTGACGGAGCCGCCGATTGGAGTTCCGTGGCAGGGATGCCGACAGAGGCTCCCGCCGGTTTTCGTCGCCGCTTCAACCCATGCGGCAGACGGGGCTTTTTACTTTTCTTCCCAGGCATATTGGAAACATGGTAGGAGAGTCGCATCTCAAAAGAAAGCCCCATCTCAGAGATGATCCTGGACGCACGCCCGCATCGGGACCGGAAACCATGGGGATGGAAGCGAGACTGCCATTCCCGGCATTTTACGCATCGGCCATCGCGGCGCGGCGGGTTACGCGCCTGAAAATACGCTGGCCGCCATTCTGAAGGCCCGATCTCTCGGCATCGATATGGTCGAGGTCGATCTGCGTGAGACCGGCGACCGCCGCCTTGTTCTACTGCACGACGAAACGGTCGACCGAACAACCGATCAGACAGGCAGCATTGTTGAGTTCACCCTTGAACAGGCGCAACGGTTCAATGCCGGGAATTCGGAGCGAATTCCCACCCTCGAGGAAGCGCTGGATACGGCATGCGATGCATTGGGGATGCTTCTGGAGATCAAGGTCGAAGGCATAGGAATCAGAACCCGAGAGGTTATCGGCCGGAGCGGCTTTGCCGGGACGGTTCTGTATGCCTCGTTCCTATTCGATGAACTTATGCGCATCCGTTCGACTGATCCCACGGCCGACATCATGCTGTTGTTGGAAGAAGGGCTTCCCGCAGATCCCGTTCGGGAAATGATCGCCCTGAACGCCTCACACGTGGGACTTCACTATCGGACCCTCACGCCTGTCTTGGTGAACACCTGCCATGAGCTGGGATTTCGCGTCTTCGCCTATACGGTGAATGACGCGCATGACATCCAACGAGCCCGCACCCTGCAGGTCGACGGCATTATTTCCGATTTTCCGGATCGTATCTGATTTTGCGGAGGGCCGACGGTGACAACCGAATTCTCTTCCCATGGCGCCGGGAGAAATGCGCGCGGAGAAAGAAACCAGCGCTGAAAACACCAAGGGCGACCTTGCACTACGGCGGGAGGTCGCCCATGGTTGGCGCTTAGGACGCCGCGTTCGTTTCAGTTGTGGAAACGGAGACCCGTTCGAAGTAGAGAGCATCAGGTTTCCCGTCGGGGGAAACGCTCAATGGTCCCGGGCGATTGTGTTCCTCGTACCTCTGTGCTCCTTCACATTTACAGCTGCTATCCTGTTGGTCTACAGTGCCGAGAGGCACAGCCAGTGAGGGAACAATCAGTACGACCGACGAGAAACCGGCCCTCAGTTCGGCGGGCCGTCCTGGTCCGGTGGAGTCAGTTCTTCCATCATTGATCTCTCCTTTTAGGGAGCGACGGGAGACTCGACAGGCGCGCTCTGCTCGTAGTCTCGCCCCGGTGAAAGATGATGTTTAGTGGACCACTAATTTCTGCTTTACTCCTATCCCAAAAACCTGTCAACCCCCTAATTCAGCCCTAGCGCTGATACGGATCACTTCCGGCTTGTCGCCACAACGAAGGCCCCCTTCCGGAAGAGAGCCATCGAGTGGCGCTTGGGGCGCCGGTTTTCTTATTATCTATGTGCGGCCCCGGCGTCGAATGCCCCGCAGGCCAAGAAGGAAAGGACGTTCCGCCGGAAATCACAGCAACCGCTTGGATCTTCCCGGATCGACTTCGCCAACAAGAGGCACGGCGCAAGCTCGTGAGCTCTGTGCGTCATCAGTGCCGAGAGGCACGGCCAATGGGATGTCGATCAGCGGGTCCGACGAGAAGCCTGTCTATGGCTCGGCGGGCGATCAAGGCCAGGTGGCGTAGCATCATCCATCATTCCACCCTCCTTTCGTTCGGAATCGTGGGAGATCCAGCTGGCAGCCGCGCGGTCTGTCCGGTCCCCCGTATCATAGGAAAAAAAACGGGACCGCAATTTCTATCTACGCTTCTTTCAAAACTCTGTCAACAGGGCGAAAAATTGCCGGTGATTTTCTTTTCAATGCCCGCTAGACGATTTTTAACTTCTTGAAGTCCACGCCCTCTGGGGCGGATGGAGTGACGAGCTTCATGGAGGCGAGGGCGTCCACTATTCGGCATGATAGACCAGGGCGTTCCTTCAATCCCTCGACTCTCCGACTGCGCCAAGAAGATGGCTGAGAAGCGAGGCAATCTCTTCCTGCCGGCGGAGGTAATAGCGGGCCGTCGAAAGGGATCGCCGGCCGATCCGTACGGAGACAATGCGTTCGTCCGGAAGGGCAAACACGTCTTCGTCGGTATCGTCATCTCCCACATACAGCGCGGCGGGGGAACGCAGTTGCCGCATCAATTCCAGCAGGGCGGATCCCTTGTGGGGAGTCCCGGGCGGGATTACGTTCACGACCGCCTTACCGAAGATCAAGCGGGGAGTCGGTACGAGCTGCGCCGCGGCTTTGAGCGCATGCTCTCTGGCTCGGCGCGGCGACTTGGCCTTCCGGTAATGCAGGGTGAGCGAATAAATCTTATCTTCGAGACCGATTCCCGATGCGGCAAATTCAGCTTCGAATTTTTCCAGCTCTTTGATCCACAAGCGGCATAGGTCATGGGCTTGATGCAACATGCGGGAGGAGGCGCAGACCCCCTGCATGCCATGATTGCCGATCAGGTACGTCACGACGCCGTCCACCCTCGGACGGAGATCATCGAGAGCCCGCCCCGACACGACGGCGGTCGGCGCCTTTGCCGTCAATTCCCCCAATGCAAGCCGTACGGATTCGACCATTCTGGCTGCGTTGCGATCACGGACAATGCGTGCCAATGTGCCGTCGAAATCGAAGGCATAGAGCGTCCGTCTGTCGCTCACAAGGCCTTCCAATGTCCGCTTTCCGGCGGCGCTCAACAGATATCGCATGAGTCGATGTTCGCGTGGAGAGAGCTACTGCGGAAGGCCGGTCGTCTGGCCGACTTGCCTCATGACACGAATTTGCTTGCGCATGCGCGCGGCATCCGTGAGCATGCGCCCCGCCCATCGGTACACGTTGAATTCTTGAATCAAACCCCGCATGCTCCGCATGCGC